>URNJ01000116.1 GCA_900549215.1 uncultured Collinsella sp. | reverse complement strand
AACCTTCTTGGCAAGGCCAACGACTGCCGCAACGTCGAGGAGCTCGCCGCCGCTGGTGACCCCGAGGCTCAGCTCGCCTTCGACATGTTTGTCTACAAGATTGCCGCCAAGGCTGCCGAGATGGCTACTTCCATGTGCGGCATGGACACGCTCGTCTTCACCGCTGGCATCGGTGAGCACGCTCCGGCCGTTCGTGCCGGCGTTGCCGACCGTCTGGCCTTTATGGGCGTCAAGATGGATCATGCCCGCAACGCCCTGCGTGGCGACGGCGCTTGGTGCCTGTCCGCCAAGGATTCCAAGGTCAAGATTTTCGTCATCCCCACGGACGAGGAGTTCATGATCGCCTCCGACGTCGAGCGCATCGTCAACGGCAAGTAATTGCAAGAGGGGGGGGCTGGACGACCGAGCGCCGTTCGGCCCCTCTTTTGCGCTCGTTGGGCGATATGCTTGATAGCTATTTATCAAGTTGTGATAACTTCTTATTAAAATGCGGCCGCCTTAAGGGGTCTGCGTCGACCGTATTGCACTGCAAAGGAGTCTCATGAACGTACTTGTTGTCAACGCCGGCAGCTCAAGCCTTAAATATCAGCTTTTGGATACCGATACCCGCGAGGTTTTCGCCAAGGGCAACTGCGAACGTATCGGTTCGGACATGGGCATCTTTGGCCACTCCGAGAACGGTGGCGCCAAGCAGACCGAGGAGGTCCCTTTCCCCGATCATCGCTCTGCTATCGCTCGCGTGCTCGAGGAGCTTGAGAAGACCGACTTTACGATTGATGGCATTGGTCATCGTATCGTTCAGGGCGGCTGGCACTTCGATGATTCCGCAGTTGTCGACGACGAGGTTATGGCCAAGATTCTCGAGGTGGCCCCGCTCGCCCCGCTGCACAACTACGGCGAGGCCGCGGCGATTGAGTATTGCCGTGAGAAGTATCCGGAGCTGCCCAACGTGGCGGTCTTCGACACCTCGTTCCACATGACCATGCCCGAGGTCGCCTATACCTACGCGCTGCCCAAGGACGTGTGCGACAAGTACCACGTGCGCAAGTACGGCGCTCACGGCACGAGCCACCGCTATGAGTGGATGATGGCCAAGGAGATCCTGGGTTCGCGCTGCCACCGTCTGCTTTCGTGCCATTTGGGTAACGGTGCTTCGCTTGCTGCTATCGAGGACGGCGTGTGCCGCGACACCACGATGGGCCTCACGCCGCTTGACGGTCTGATGATGGGCACCCGCTGCGGTTCCATTGACCCGGCTACCGTATGCTACCTGCAGCGCGAGGGCGGTTACAGCTACCAGGAAGTCGACGACATGATGAACAAGCAGTCCGGCCTGCTTGCCATTTCGGGTATCTCCAACGACGCCCGCGACATCCGCACGCGCGCCTCCGAGGGCGACGAGCGCTGCCTGCTCGCCTTCGATATGTTCGCCTACAAGGCCATGCAGCAGGCCGGTTCCATGATCGCCTCCATGGCGGGCGTGGACACCATCACCTTTACCGCCGGCATTGGCGAGAACGACTGGTCGATTCGCAAGGCCTTCTGCGACTGCTTTGAGTGGCTGGGCGTGCGCATCGACAACAACAAGAACCGCGAGGCCGTGGGCAATGGCCCGCAGGTCATCAGTGCCGCCGGTTCCTCCGTCACGGTCATGGTCATCCCCACCGACGAGGAATACATGATCGCCCACGACGTCGAGCGTCTGACCAAGAACAACTAACGCACGCATTTGCAAGTAAACGAAAGGCCTCCAGAGCAACAGCTCCGGAGGCCTTTTTGCTAGCAGGTGAAAATTCCAGTCCCAAAGAGATCATCATCAGCAACGCCTGCGCTCCCAGCAACGGCATCCAACCATTCAGATCTTCAGCCTCAGCTCGTAGCCAAGCCGCCGTCCACTCCAGATGCCCTAATTGCTACGTAGCGGTAGAAGGCCGTACGGGCTAACCCCTGAAAACATTCCGCTGACCAGAAACGCCCCCGTTCGTAGCTCCGAAGGAGCAGAACGGGGGCGTTTCATTGGTCGAGGACGTTTTCAGGGGTTAGCCCGTACGGCCTTCGGGCGAGTGCGTACGCTACTCAGCCATCTGAGCCTGGACGGCGGTGATGGCCACGACACCCACGATGTCGTCGGCAGAGCAGCCGCGCGAAAGGTCGTTGACCGGCTTGGCGATGCCCTGCAGGATGGGGCCGTAGGCGTCAGCACCGGCGAAGCGCTGGACCAGCTTGTAGCCGATGTTGCCGGCCTCGAGGTCGGGGAACACGAGCACGTTGGCCTTGCCGGCAACGGAGGAGCCGGGAGCCTTGAGCTGAGCGACGGTGGGGACGATGGCAGCGTCGAGCTGCAGGTCGCCATCGATGGCGAGCTCGGGAGCCTTCTCCTTGCAGAACTTCACGGCCTCTTGGACCTTCTTGGCGACCTCGCCGCCGGCGGAGCCCATGGTGGAGTAGGAGAGCATGGCCACGTGCGGCTCAACGTTGCCCATGAAGGTGGACCAGGAGTGAGCGGAGGCGATGGCGATCTCGGAGAGCTCGTCGGAGGACGGGTTGATGTTGAGGCCGCAGTCGGCGAAGATCAGCGTGCCGTCGGTGCCGAACTGCGGGGTGTCGGTGCACATCACGAAGAAGGCCGAGACCAGCTTGGTGCCCGGGGCGGTCTTGAGGATCTGAAGCGCGGGGCGCAGGGTGTCGGCGGTGGAGTGGCAGGCGCCGGAGACCAGGCCGTCGGCGTCGCCCATCTTGACCATCATGGTGCCAAAGTAGGTGGCGTCCATCACCTGGGCGCGAGCCTGCTCGATGGTAACGCCCTTCTTGGCGCGGAGCTCGGCAAACTTCTGTGCGTACTCCTCGTGCTTCTCGGCGTTGCGCGGATCGATGACGGTGGCGCCGGGGACGTTGATCTCGTTGGGATCGCCCAGGATGACGATGTTGGCCAGGCCTTCCTCGATGATCTTGTTGGCTGCGACGATGGTGCGCGGATCCTCGCCCTCGGGCAGGACGATGGTCTTAAGGTCGGCCTTGGCGGCAGACTTCATACGGTTTAGGAAATCGCTCATGTTACTCCTTGCAAGCGTTTCGCTAAGCTCCAGGCGCCCGGCTGTTCACGAATAAACCCGCTGCTAGCGGGTTTACCTTTCAATTATGTACGCCGCGGTGCTTGAGCTTTCCTTGTGTGGCAAGCTCATTATAGGACGCATTAGCGCTATAATCGCTCTGATAAATGTGTCTCGAAGAATGTTCGAGAAAAGCCCAGCTAACGAGCCCGTGGCTTTTGACAAGGAGTATCGATGCAGATTACCTCAGGCCTGCCTGAAGGCTTTAACGCCGGCGCGTACGACATGATTGTCGTCGGTGCTGGATATGCCGGCGCCGTTTGTGCCCGCCGTCTTGCCGAGACCATCGGCTATCGTGTTGCCGTTTTGGAGCGCCGTAGCCACATTGCGGGCAATGCCTATGACTGCACTGACGAGGCCGGAATCCTGATCCACGAGTACGGTCCGCATATCTATCACACCTTTAACGAGCGCGTGCACAATTTCCTGTCGCGCTTTACCAAGTGGACGGACTACCAGCACAAGGTGCTCGCCAATATCAACGGCACCCTTATGCCCGTGCCCTTTAACCACGCGAGCCTCAAGCTCGCCTTTGGTGACGAGCGCGGCGAGGAGCTGTATCAGAAGCTCGTGGAGACCTTTGGCAAGGATGTCAAGGTGCCCATTATGGAGCTGCGTAAGAAGAACGACCCCGACTTGGCCGAGGTCGCCGATTACGTCTACGAGAACGTCTTTTTGCATTACACCATGAAGCAGTGGGGCCAGACGCCCGATCAGATCGACCCCTCGATCACCGGCCGCGTTCCCGTCTTTGTGGGCGATGATGACCGCTACTTCCCGCAAGCTCCCTTCCAGGGCATGCCGCAGGAGGGCTACACGGCGCTCTTTGAGCACATGCTCGACCACGACCTGATCGACGTGTTCTGCGACGTGGACGCCCGCGATCTCTTTGAGATCGACGAGACTACCGTCAAGATCGACGGCAAAGTCTATGGTGGCGAGATTGTCTATACCGGTCCGCTCGACGAGCTGTTCAACCTCGACCTGGGCGCTCTGCCGTACCGTACGCTCGACATGAAGTTCGAGACGCTCGATATGGACCAGTTCCAGCCCGTGGGCACCGTCAACTACACCACGAGCGAGGACTACACGCGCATCACCGAGTTCAAGAACATGACTGGGCAGGTCCTGCCCGGCAAGACCACCATCATGAAGGAGTACTCCAAGGCCTATACGCCCGACTCGGGCGAGACGCCGTACTACGCCATTCTTGAGCCCGAGAACCGTGAGCTCTATGAGCGCTATCTTGAGCGCGTCCAGAACCTGACGAACTTCCACCCGGTGGGTCGTCTGGCCGAGTATCGTTACTACGATATGGACGCCGTGACCAATTCCGCCCTCGATCTTTCGGATGAGATTATCGCCTGCCATGCATAAAGTCATAACATTCGGTATTCCCTCGTATAACGCCGCCAAGGACATGGACCATTGCATCACCTCCATCTTGGAGGGGAGCAATTACGCCACCGATATCGAGATTATCGTGGTGGACGACGGCTCCAAGGACGAGACGGCCGCCAAGGCCGACGAGTGGGAGGCCCGTTATCCTGGAATCATCCGCGCGGTGCACCAGGAGAATGGCGGTCACGGTATTGCCGTCCTTTCGGGTCTGCGCGAGGCGCAGGGCACCTACTACAAGGTTGTCGACTCGGATGACTGGCTCGACGCTGCGGCTCTTTCGACTATGCTGTCGATTCTGCGTGGCTTTGAAGAGCGCGATCAGCGCGTTGACCTGTTTATCTCGAACTACGTGTACGAGAAGGTTTACGAGGGCACGCATACCGCTATTGGCTACAAATTTGCCCTGCCGCGCAAAAAGATCTTTTCCTGGGATCAGATCGGTCATTTCCGCCTGGACCAGAACCTACTCATGCACAGCCTGTGCTATCGCACGGATGTGCTGCGCGAGTCCAACCTTCCCATGCCGCCGCACACGTTCTATGTGGACAACATCTACGCCTACGTGCCACTGCCGCGTTGCAAGACCATGTACTACGCCGACATCGACCTCTACCGCTACTTTATCGGTCGCGAAGGCCAGAGCGTCAACGAGGCAACGATGGTCAAGCGTCTGGACCAGCAGTTCCGTGTTACGCGTATCATGATGGAGTCGTACCACCTGTACAGCGATGTCGAGTCGTCGCGCCTGCGTTCGTACATGATGGGCTACTTCACCATGATGATGGCGATCTGCTCGGTGCTCACCAAGCTTTCCGAGGAAGATTGCGCCGACGAGCGCCTAAAGACGCTGTGGAATGATTTGAAGGCCTACGACGAGCGCATGTATCGTCGTGCCCGCTACGGCGTGGTCGGGTTCTTCACCAATCTGCGCGGACGGGCCGGAGACAAAACTACACTCGGCCTATACCGTCTTGCCTCAAAGATCTTTAAATTCAACTAGCTGCTGAGTAATCGCTGCTGATAGGTTGACTGGGCCCCTTGGCCTTTAGTTTGCTACTGCGAACAGTCCTGCTCGCACGGAAAGCACATTAAGTGCTTTCCGGCTCGTGCGGAACTTGTATCAAACTAAAGGCCAAGGGGCCTCTGCTATAAGAATCGATTGTCAGCTAGTTGAATTTGAAGATCTTCGACGCGCGGTACACAGGGGCCTGGGCTGAAAAGAATCTGGTTGGTAGGTTGCCCGGTGGG
>URNJ01000115.1 GCA_900549215.1 uncultured Collinsella sp. | reverse complement strand
GCGGCGGTGCTCATGGAGACATCTCCCACGCTGTCGTAGGAACGGGAGATGATCATCGGCACGGCAATGGTAGCGGCCATGATCGCCAAGAGCTGCTGCAGGGCAAAGACAAGGGTCTTGCCAAAGCCAGGTTTGTCTTTTACATCATAGACAAGTTTCATAGGTTTTCCTCCGAATGTTGTTATTATCTATCTTCAGCGGTTGCCCGCTTCGGACCATTCCTTTGGGGTGCGGAAGCTCAGCCCTGTTTTTTCAGAAGAACGATGCGGTCTTCGCCGTCCAATTCCTTCACCCGGACCTGCACGATCTCGTCTAAGGATGTTGGAATGTTTTTGCCCACATAGTCGGCGCGGATGGGCAGCTCGCGGTAAGAGTGCGGCTTGGAGGCGTACACCAGCACGCCACCCGGGCAGTTCATGGGCTTAATGCAATACTCTTCGTCGTCGATGACGGTGGAGTACATGTTGTCCTTGTAGTGATCCCAGTGGCCCGAGGTCTTCCACAGCTGCTTGTTCATGATGAGCGGCGTGGAGATCTCCACGTAGCCGGCCTTGTGGTGAATCTCGCGCCAGTAGTCCAGCAGCGTGTTCTTAAGGATCATGCCGTTGGGCAGGAAGAACGGGAAGCCGGGAGCCTCGTCGCGCATCATAAAGAGGTCCATCTCGCGGCCGATCTTGCGGTGGTCGCGCTTCTTGGCCTCCTCCAGCATGTGCATGTGCTCGTCGAGCTCTTCCTTGGTGGCAAAGGCGACGCCATTGATGCGGGTGAGCATCTTGTTGTCCTTGTCGCCCTTCCAGTAAGCGCCCGAGACGCCGGTAAGCTTAAAGGCCTTGAGCGCCTTGGTGTAGCAGATGTGGGGGCCGACGCACATGTCGATGTAGTCGCCCTGCTGGTAGAAGGTGATGCGGGCGTCGTCGTCCAGGTCGCCGATGTGCTCGACCTTGTACTTCTCGCCGCGCTCCTCCATAAGGGCGATAGCCTCGGCGCGAGGCTTCTCAAAGACGGTGAACTTGAGGTTCTCCTTGACGATCTTCTTCATCTCGGCCTCGATCGCGGGGAAGTCGTCCTCGCTGATCTTGACGCCCTCGGGCAGGTCGACGTCGTAGTAGAAGCCGTTGTCGGTCGCGGGGCCGTAGGCAAAGTCGGCCTGGGGGTACAGGCGCTTGATGGCCTGCGCCATGATGTGCGCGGCGGAGTGGCGGATGACGTGCGTGACCTCGTCCTGCGGGAGCTCGGCCACCGAACCGTCATTGTAGAGTGCCTTCATGGGTATGTTTTCTCCTCTCGGATGCCTGATGCAAGTGCGTGCGATGCGCTCGGCGTTTTTGACTTGCATCATTATAGGCAGGTTGCCTTGGTATACAAGCGCCCGCCGCACCTTAATGGCACGGCGGGCGATTTTCTACGCATGCTTCATCGTGTGGATCGGGGTAAGGGGCGCGCGTGGCTTGCGCGGGACGCGCGGTGCACGTGGCTTGCGACCGACCCGGCGATGGATGCGTTACTGGATGCGAGTTCGGCAGTAGGGACAGACCTTCCAGTGCGCATCGAGCGGGCGATGGCAGCTGGGGCACACGTTGCGAACCTGGGTGTCGCACACCGGGCAGACGACAAAGTCCTTCTCGATGGGCGCGCCGCACTGCGGGCAGGTGCCGTACTGGGCAAGCTGGCGCTCGCGCAGGGCCATGTCCAGCTCCTGCTCCTCGCGGTCGGACGCGTAGGAGTGCGGACGCAGGACCAGGTAGGCGATGAGACCCACAAACGGGATGAGGGCAATGATGCCCCATGCCACGTAGGCGCTGGCGCCGCGGCGACGAGCGTCGATGAACACATAGACGACCGACAGCACATACAGGGCGATGATAAAGCCGACGAAGGCATAGACGACGCCCATAAGCTGCGGCGACATGAGCTCGGAGATGTACTTGGACATTGGGGTGTACCTTTCGGAATATTAACAGTCCGGTCAAGTTTACCACGGGGTTTGTTTATATGGGACCACGGCTAGGGGCGGGGCCGGCGCGGACACAAACATCTCAATCTGTAACAGGTGGGAGCGGAATCCGGGTCTAGATGTTACAGATTTAGACACAGGGGTTCCTCCCCGACTTCAATCTCGATCTGTAACATCTTGGGCTCCAAAACCCCTCTTACTGTTACAGATCGAGACAAACTTCCGGCACCGGGGTCAGCAGACAAAGACGTCGACGTTACCGAGCTTCCCCTCGCCTACCGTTGGCAGATGCAGCGGGGCTGTTCGCCGCATTGCCGCCGTGTTGGACGCACGCAGACCGTAGGATGGTCTTATTGACATCCTGTCAACTTGTCTTGGAGGCACCGTGGCAGAAACGTTTGATATCGCAATTGTGGGCGCGGGCATTACCGGGTGCGCCATCGCGAGGCAGCTCGCGCGCTATGACCTATCTATTTGCGTAGTCGAGGCCGCCAACGATATCGCGCTGGGCGCGTCGAAGGCCAACGGCGGTCTGGTGCACGCCGGCTACGATCCGGCACCGGGCACGGTAAAGGCGCAGGTCAACGCCCGTGGTTGCGAGCTATATGGCACGTGGGCCCAGGAGCTCGGATTTTTGTTCCGCCGCACCGGTTCGATGGTGCTGGGTTTCAGCGACGAGGACCGCGCACAACTGAAGAAGCTGCGCCAGAATGGCCTGGCCAACGGCGTGCCCGAGCTGTCGATTGTCGGCCCCGAGCGCATCCACGAGTTGGAGCCGCGCGCGAGTGCCCAGACCACGTGCGCGCTATGGTGCCCTTCGACCGGTTACGTTGACCCGTTTGAAGTAGCCATCGCCGCGCTGGAGAACGCCGTTGCCAACGGCGTGACGTTTATGCGGTCTGCGCCAGTGGAGGCAATTGAAGTTGCCGACTCGGATGACAGAGCTGCGCGCTTTACGCTGGCAACGCCCGCAGGAGACGTGCACTGCCGTTACCTAATCAACGCCGCAGGCAACGGAGCCGCGGATATCTCGCATATGGCCAGCGCCGAGGAGTTCCAGATGGTCTGGCGCCAGGGCAACATCGTGGTACTGGACAAGGAACCGCGCGCGCTCATGCCGCTCTACCCGGTGCCGACGCCGGTGTCGAAGGGCGTCATCGTGACAGGCACCGTGCATGGCAACACCGTGATCACCGCGACCGCCGCCGTGCGCGAACCGGGCGATACACAAACCTACGCGACCGATGTCAACGCGCTCCTGACCGGCGCGCGCAAACTGGTGCCCGATCTGGACACGCGCCGCGTGGTGCGCGCGTTTGCCGGCGGACGCCCGGTCATTAAGGGAACGAACGACTTCTTTATTGGGCAGTCATCTGTGGTGCCGGGGCTGTTCCAGGCGGCGGGCATTCAGTCGCCGGGCGTGGCGAGCGCCCCGGCCATTGCCGAGCGCATGGAGCAAGTGCTGCGCGACGCCGGCGTGACCCTGCGCGAACGCGCCGATTGGAACCCGATTCGCCGTGCGCCGGACGACTTTGACCGCGCGCCGCTCGCGCGCAAGGAAGAGCTCATTGAGTCCGATCCCGCGTGGGGGCAGATCGTCTGCCGCTGCGAAACGGTGCCCGAGGCCGAGATCGTGGCCGCGATCCGACGCCGCCCGGGCGCGGTTTCGGTCGAGGGCGTCAAGCGGCGCTGCCGTGCCGGCATGGGTCGGTGCCAGAGTGGTTTTTGCCAGAGCCGCGTGGTGGCGATTCTTGCCCGCGAGCTGGGCTGCGACCCCAGCGAGGTGCTGCTGGAGGATGCCGGATCTTTGCTGGTCGAAGGACCGCTGAAAGGGGTGAGCTAGGATGGCGACGTTTGACATGCACGACGAACGCGCAGAGGCCGGAGCCGCAGTGTCGGTAGCAACACAGGCCTTCGACGTGGTCGTTATCGGCGGCGGCCCTGCCGGCATGGCGGCCGCGCTTGCCGCGCATAAGGCCGGCGCGGGCGTGGCCATCGTGGAGCGCGAGCAGCACCTGGGCGGCATCCTCCGCCAGTGCATTCACCCGGGTTTTGGCCTGTCGCACTTTAAGCAGGACCTCACCGGCCCCGAGTACGCGCAGCGCTTTATCGACCAGGTGCGCGCGACCGACATCGTGCTGTTCTTGGACAGCATGGTGCTTGGGATCGATTCGGGCGAGGGCGAAGGCGCGGGCGACCCGGGCACGGGCGAGGCCGCGGGAACCGCCGCGGTCCATACCGTCACGCTCATGAGCCGTGTCGGCATGCTACAGCTCACCGGGCGTACGGTCGTCCTTGCCATGGGGTGCCGCGAGCGCACCCGCAGCGAGATCAAGATCCCCGGTAGCCGTCCCGCCGGCGTATTTACGGCCGGCTTGGCGCAGCGATACATCAATATCGAAAACCTCAAGCCCAGCTCGCGCGCCGTCATTTTAGGCTCGGGCGACATCGGGCTTATCATGGCGCGCCGCTGCACGCTCGAGGGGATTTCCGTCGAGGGCGTGTACGAGCTCATGCCGTACGCCAACGGTCTGCGTCGCAACGTCAAGAACTGCCTGGACGACTTTGGCATTCCGCTGCACCTGTCCACCACCGTCACACGTGTGATCGGACACGACCGCGTGGAGGCCGTCGAGGTAAGCAAGGTCGACGAGCACCTGGTGCCCATTCCGGAGACCGAGCGCATCGTTCCGTGCGATACGCTGCTGCTTTCGGTGGGATTGATTCCCGAGAACGAGCTTTCGGTTGCCGCAGGCGTGGAGCTTGACCCGCGCATGCGCGGCGCCGTGGTGGACCAGAGCCTGCAGACGGGCGTGCCGGGCATCTTTGCCTGCGGCAATGTGCTGCATGTGCACGACCTAGCCGACAACGTGACGACCGAGTCCGAGAGGGCTGGCGCAGCTGCAGCGGCGTACGCGCTGGGTGGCGACACGGATGCTGAGGCGGGTGCCGCGGACGCGGGCTGCGAGCTCACCGTCTCCCCTGCCGGAATCGCGGGCTACGCGCTGCCGGGGCGCATTACGGCTGTGGCACTCACCAAACTCAACTTCCGCGTGCGCCGGCCAGTCGATGCCGCCCGCGTACGGATCCTGGCCAACGGCGAGGAGCTGTTCGCCGGCAAGGTCCGAGCGTTTAAGCCGAGCGTTATGGAAAGCTTCCCGCTGCAGGCAAAGGTCATCAAACAAGCGCTCGACCTGGGTGCCAGCGAGATTGTCCTGTCCGTTGACCCTGTTGAGGAGGCGTAAACTATGAGCACGAACGCGATAGAAACACTCAAGTTCAACTGTACCACCTGCCCATCTGAGTGCCTCCTGACCGTAGAGGTAGAGCGTGACGCAGACGGCGCCGTGGTTGAGGTGCGCTCCGTGACCGGCAACAGCTGCCCGCGCGGTGATAAGTTCGCACATCAGGAACTCACCTGCCCCATGCGCTTGCTCACGACGACCGTGGCCGTCTCCGGCGGCGACGAAGCCCTGCTCCCCGTGCGCACATCCGAAGCCATCCCGCTAGAGCTCCACGCCCAAGCCATGGCCCTCATCCGAGGCCTAGTCGTCAACGCCCCCATCCGCATGGGCGACATCGTGCTAGAGAACCTCCTAGACACCAACATCAACCTAATCGCCAGCATGGACATCGACCGAGCCCAAGTAGCTAATTAGGGACGGGACTCTTTTAGCTGCCCCGCCATCCACCCCGCCCTCCTCCGCAGTTGCGGTGAAATACGGACTGTTTTATGGCTTCAGGCCGCTAAACAGTCCGTATTTCACCGCAACTTATGAGGGCGCGCTGGAATGCTAAGGAGTGTCCCAAAGTGCCGG
>URNJ01000114.1 GCA_900549215.1 uncultured Collinsella sp. | reverse complement strand
TGCGCCTGTTCTTGAACCCGGTCATTTTGGTCCAAAGCCTGCCGATCGTCTTTAAGGGCTTCCTTATGTCGCTCTCGATCGTGCTTGTGGCGTTCCCGCTGGCGATCCCCTTTGGCTTTGCCCTGTCGCTCATGCGCATCTCCAAATCGCGCATCCTGCGCTGCCTTGCCGGCATCTACGTGAATATCATCCGCGGCACGCCGGCATTCCTGCAGATCTATATCGCGTTCTTTGGCCTGCCGCTTGCCGGCGTCAAGGTGGACGACTATGTCCTGGGCGTTATCGTCATGGCCATGAACTCGTCTGCGTATCTGTGCGAGATCTTCCGTGCCGGTATTCAGTCGATCCCCAAGGGTCAAAACGAGGCTGCTCGCTCGCTGGGCATGAATGCCTTCCAGACGCTGCTCTACGTTATGATTCCGCAGACGTTCCGCAATGTCCTGCCTACGCTGACCAGCGAGTTTATCCTGCTTTACAAGGATACGTCACTGCTTGCCGCCGTGGGCGTGGTCGAGATCGTCATGAACGCCCGCACCATCGTGGCAACGACGGGCTCCATTACGCCGTATGTGGTTGCCGCCCTGTTCTATCTGGTCATTACCCTGCCGCTTGCGCGCTTGGTGAGCGGTCTTGAGGCGAGGCTGCTGGGTACGGCCGAAACCAAAAAGAAGCGTCCCACCAAGAGCGCCGGACAGGTTGTCGCGACGCCCGCCGACCATATCGCTGGTCTGTAAGGAGGTTCTATTATGAGCGAAACCAATAACTCGAACGAGGTCGTCGTCAGCATCAAGAATCTCCAGAAGGCCTTTGGCGATAACGTGGTCCTGCGCGACATCGATTTGGATGTGCACAAGGGCGAGGTCGTCGTGGTCCTGGGCCCCTCGGGCTCAGGTAAATCGACGATGCTTCGTTGCATTAACCGTCTTGAGGAGCCCACGAGTGGTTCGATTGTCGTCGAGGGCGTGGATGTGTGCGCCAAGGGCGTCGACCTCAATAAGGTACGTACGCACTTGGGCATGGTGTTTCAGCAGTTCAATCTGTTCCCGCATCTGTCGGTCAAAAAGAACGTCATGCTAGCCCAGCAAAAGGTGCTCAAGCGCAGTAAGGAAGAAGCCGAGAAGATTGCCATCGAGGAGCTGACCAAGGTCGGTCTGGCCGAGCGCATCGATTTTATGCCGAGCCAGCTTTCGGGCGGTCAGCAACAGCGCGTGGCCATCGCCCGCGCCCTGTCGATGAATCCACACGTGATGCTCTTTGACGAGGCCACGTCAGCGCTTGATCCCGAGCTTGTCCGCGACGTTCTTGGCGTTATGCGCGATCTTGCACGTGACGGTATGACCATGATCGTGGTGACGCACGAGATGGGCTTTGCCCGCGACGTTGCCGGCCGCGTCGTCTTTATGGACGGCGGCGTTATCGTGGAAGAGGGTACGCCGAGCGAGGTCTTCGACCACCCCAAGAGCGAACGCACCAAGGCGTTTTTGGGCAATATCTCATAGCTGCTTTATATGACTGACATAGCAGAAAACGGGAGCCGGATGTGATCCGGCTCCCGTTTTTGTTGGGACGCGAATGTGTTTTGGTGCAGAGCGCGTTATGGGCGGAGCTCATTGCCGCTAGGCGAGCTCGGCTCCAAGGGCGCGGCAGGCCGCCTCTGCCTCATCGTCGGGGGCGTCGTAGCAAATGACGGAATCGACGACGTTGGCACCCGCCTCGTCGGCGTCGGCCTTCCAGTTGTCCATCCATTCGCCCTCGGCCCACGAATAAGAGCCAAAGAGAACGACCTTCTTGTCGCCGAGGGTTTCCTTGACTTCGTCCCACATCGGCTGGAACTCATCGTACTCGAGCTCCTCGGAGCCCATGGCGGGGCAGCCGAAGGCGAAGGCGTCATAGCCGGCGGCCTTGTCGGCAGAGAAGTCGGCGCAGGGGATGACCTCAGTCTCGGCACCCGCGGACGTGGCGCCTTCGGCGACAAGGTTTGCCATGGCCTCGGTGTTGCCCGTGCCGCTCCAGTAAACGACTGCGATCTTGCTCATATTGAGTCCTTTCGGTTGTGCGGTGTGCGGCCGCGGTTTGTATGCTCTATCGGGTTGCCTGGGCAAGTTGCGCCAGGCTGTAGCCCTGCTGATAGACAAAGGTGAAGTATTGGGTGCAGGCGCGGTAGGCATCAAACGTCGCAAGTGCCTGCTCGACATTTGAGTAGACCTTCCAGGCCCCAAAGACCTTGTAGTTCTCGCCATGCTGGACGATGAACTCGTGGACGTCGTCGTAGGGATATCCAAGGAAGTAGCCTATTTCGTGCGGAAACTCGCAGGCGCAGTCTTTGCTGCAGCTAGCTTGCTGGGGTAGTGCGCATCGAGTCTGGCTACAGGCGCATTCCGCGACGTTATTGCTTGCAAGTGTGATGCGTGATGCCAAATGCACAAGGCATGTCGAAAGGTCTCTCGTGTCGTAGCCTTCCGAGGCGAGCGCCGTTTGGGCGCGAGGGTCTGCGAAATAGGCGGTGAGGCTTTTGGCTCGGTACACGTACACGAGCGCTCCGCAGGGTCGCCAGACCAAAACGCTCAGGTGGATGCCGAGCGGGTCAAGCTCGCGATTGCACTGGGCGATAACGTTGAGCAGGCGTGCTCGGCGTTCTGCGATGGTTTCGGTCGCGGTCGAGCCGTCCCCGTGGGCGTAGGTGCCTGGATAGGTAAAGAGCGATGCCGGCTTGATGCCCGCGAGCGTGGGAGAGCAGTTGCGCACGACAGCTGCCTGAAACGTTGGGATGTCTATGGTTCGAGTCACGGCGCTCCTTACGGATCTAAACTGTTAGCCTAGGAAAACTTATACACGAAAGTAAGCCATGGTCAACAAAAAAGTTTGAAGCGGGAAACTAATTGACCGAACCGACACGAGTTTGGAGTAAGATGGGAACACCCCATGGGGGTATAGGTATAAGTATTTGGAGAAAGGGGAGCGCATGGAAGATCTGCTTAACCCCGCGAATATCATCGTGCTGGCCGTAATTGCCGTTGGCATGTTCTTTGGGCTGCGGCGTATTGTCGCTTCGACACACGGAAAGAGTTGCTGCAGCGATGGCGCGAGCAACAAAAAGACTAAGAGAGTTGCGGTGGCCGATACCGATGAATCTCACTACCCCTACTGCGATGAGCTGCTTATCGGCGGCATGAGCTGCGATGGCTGCACTCAAAACGTTGAGAATGCCATCAATGCGCTGGATGGTGTGTGGGCGACGGTAACGTACGCGGACCACACAGCGCGCGTGCGCTCCAAGCGGCCGATCGATCGCGGTGTCCTTGAGGCGGCCGTGAGGGATGCGGGCTACTACGTCATGACGCTGTAAGCGCCGCCTTGGATGCATTTCCTTGTCTAGGCTCGTCCGCGAAGTTCGATGTCTTGAATGCCATCGAAATCGATGGCGATGTCTTTGAGCTTGAGGAGCTTGAAGGCAGGGAGTACCTCGTCGAGGATGCCGGTGCGGGAGCGATAGCCGTAGGTATCGTAATAGGTGACGCGGACCAGGTCGCCGCGTTTGAGGCCCTCGAGCTTTTTCGAAAGCTCGAGGGCTTTTTCTTCCGTGAGTTCGCATTTGGGTTCGACGGTGATTTCCTGCTTACGTACGAGCTCGTAGTATCCCGTGAGGGCGGCGAAGGGCATAAACTGCGCGGCACGGCCGGCGCGGACGGCGCCGTTGGCGGTGAGCTTGGGGTCGGCGGAGCGACGTCTTCCCTCGGGGTCTGCTAGGCGTTCAAAAGGTGTCGGTGGCCGCATCGGCTGTTGCTGGGACTTAGGCACGATGTCCTCCTACCTGATCGTTGCGTTCGCGCGCGGTGGCGCCAGTGGTAAAGCTTAATCCCTTGACCAGGGCGTTCTTGCCGTACTTGCCCTTTACGGCCAGGACGGCGCGCGCCAGGTCGTGCTCGCGCTCATCCGCCTCGATATCGCTAAATAGGTTGATGGTGGCAAATTCCTCGGGCATGAGGTTGCCAAATCCCAAGTTGATGCGTTTGACCGGTCGTTTGGGATCGACGGTCTGCGCCCAGAGCTCATCGAAATAGCCCATGATCTTCTTAAACGAATTGGTGCGCTCGGGCAGCTTTCGCGAAGCGTTGGAGTGCGCAAAGAGTGCGGCATAGCCACCGCGCGGTTTGCCGCCATGCTCTCCCACAAAGATGCCATCGATTGCCTGCGCCTCGCGCACCAGGCGGCGCCGTTCGCCATCGCGCTGGACGGGCTTGGGCGCACGGGGTGCGAGCTCGGGGCCGGTGGTTGCGGTGGGCTCGATGCTCGACGTGCTCGATCTCAGGTGCCCACATCCGTCCACATATTGCGCTGTGCCGCTGGCGTCGAGGCGGCGTATGTCGGCTCGTTCGCTCGCATAACCCACAAAGAGCGAGATGCTGTCGCACACCACGTGCTTATCGATCAAGTCCAGCACGGCGTTGTCGACCATCTCGCGCAAGACGGTGTAGGCCTGTTCATAGGCATAGCCTTTCGAGAGCACCTGTCCTGTGGTAGTTGAGGTTGCCTGCGGGCGATAGGCTTGGATATCGGCGATAGTTGTCGGCTCGCGCCCGAAGGCGTGGTCGATGAGATATTCGGCATTGACGCCGAGCTCGTCGTAAAGCAGGTTTTCGTCGAGCGCGGCGACGCCCATCAGATCGTATACCCCGTACTTTTCGAGGCGGGCTGCCACGCCGGGGCCGATGCCCCAGATGTCGGTGATGGGACGATGGGACCAGATCTCCTTGCGAAAGGTCTCGTCGTCGAGTATGCCGATGCGGCTGGGTACGTGCTTGGCGGTAATGTCGAGCGCTACCTTGGCCTGGAATAGGTTGGGGCCGATGCCGACCGTCGCTGTGATGCCGGTGCGCCCCAGGACCTCGTCACGCAGCATACAGGCGAAGCCTTCAGCGTCGGTATGGTAGAGGTCCAGATAGGGCGTCACGTCGATAAAGCATTCGTCGATGGAATAGACGTGCACGTCTTGCGGACTGACGTATTCCAGGTAGATACCGTAGATCTGCGCCGACACTTCCATGTAATGCTGCATGCGCGGTACGGCCTTGATGTAGTCGATGCCGTCGGGAATCTCGAACAGACGGCAGCGGTTGTGTATCCCGAGGTCCTTCATGGCCTGTGTGATGGCGAGGCAGATGGTCGTGCGCCCGCGCGATTCGTCGGCAACGACCAGACACGTAGTGATTGGGTCGAGCCCACGATCGACGCACTCGACGCTGGCATAAAACGTCTTGAGGTCGATGCAGATGTAGGTGTGCTGTTCGTGCGCCATCCGAGCCTCCCATCAAACACATGTTCTTATCGAATACATGTTCGATAATACCCGCTCGTCCGGACATCGTCAAAACCTATCCCTTTTTAGCAGGTATGGTCGTGCGGCTGCATCGGGTTTTAACGCAGCTCTAAAGAGTGCGAAACAGCTCGGAAAACCTCGCTTCGTAGCATGGGCCTAACGATTGATACCGCCTATACGCACGGAAGGTTGTGGAAAAGATGGTCAATTATGGGTTTGGTATGCCGACGCGCCTTGTTGCGGATGGAGACGTGGCTCGCTGGTGCGGACGATTGGTCGCTCACTACGGTGGCACCAAGGCGCTGGTCGTGCTGGGTGGAGACAAGCATACGCGCGATGAGCTTGTCTCGGCGGCACTTGGCTCGCTTGATCGGGCCCTACTCGAGCGTGTACTTTTCCACTGCGGATCGGTTGAGGGCGACGGGGGAGACGAGCTGATCGACGAAGCCGTGGCCCTGGCGACCGACGAAG
>URNJ01000113.1 GCA_900549215.1 uncultured Collinsella sp. | reverse complement strand
TTTGCGCCAACGTCTTGAAGTTGCGGTGGAATACGGACTGTTTTGGCCTTTTGAGCGGCTTTTCAGTCCCTATTTCACCGCAACTTATGATTGGTGCAAAGTAACCTGTCCCCAATGCACCAAACAAGGAGTGTCCCTGGGTGCCGGCAGAAATGGATCGTCTCTAAGTGCCGCCTAAATACCGTTTATCGAAGAAAAAATACCGTTCATCGGTCATAATGTTTGTTCCGGCTTTGGGCTTGTCTACAATAGCTGCCGTAAAAAGAAATGCGGAAGGTTACCGAGTCCCTCGGACGTGGGCCTAACCAAAGTCTTTGAACGGGTGTGTCTCTATGGATGCATTCGCTTGATTTTGGTTGGGCTATATTTATGAAGGGACATGCCACCATGGGTTTCTTTTCTCGCCTGATGGGCGGTTCGGATGAGCAGAAGACTTCAGCTTCCGAGTTCGAAATCCTCGCTCCCGTTTCCGGCGAGCTTGTTCATCTAGAAAATACCAATGACCCCGCTTTTAGCAGCCGTGCCGTGGGCGATGGCGTTGCCGTGGTTCCCCAAGAGGGAACGGTGTGCGCTCCCGTTTCCGGTACCGTCGCGGCGCTGTTTCCGACTGAGCACGCGCTGGGCATCATGTCCGACGACAGCTCTGCTCAGGTGATGCTGCATATCGGAATCGACACTGTTAAGCTTGAGGGCAAGGGCTTCCATGCGCTTGTTGCCCAGGGTGACCATGTCGACGCGGGCCAGCCCCTCGTCGAGGTCGATTTCGACGCGGTTCGCGCCGCCGGCTTCGATCCCACGGTCTTCGTTATCGTGTGCGAGCGCTCGGAGAACTCGGCTCTTCGTGAGCATGCTTCCGGCCCTGTTGCTGTTAAAGAGCCTGTCATCTGGCTTTCCGAGTAAATTCTTGTGGTGGGTACCGTGGTTATCAAGCGAGTTTTTAACAACAACGTCGCAATGGTCACTTCGGACGATGGCTCCGAGCTCATCGTCATCGGTCGAGGCCTCTGCTTTGGCCGTCATGCCGGCGATGCCATCGACGAGGCGTCGATCGAAAAGACCTACGCGTTGCAGGAGGGAACTTCTCAGGATTCGCGTACGATCGACCGCTTGGCACATCTTTTGGAGTCCATCCCCACCGTCAACCTCGTGATTGCCGAGGACATTGTTCAGATGCTCCGTCGAGAGCTCAATGTTGATATCAACGACAAGATTCTCATTGCTCTCGCAGACCATATCAGCCTTGCTTTGGAGCGCGAGCGCAAGGGCGTCTCCTGTGAGAATCCGTTGCTGCTCGAGATCCAGCAGTTCTATCGCAAGGAGTATGCACTTGCGGGCCGTGCGCTGCAGATTATCAAGGAGTATATGGGCATCCAGATGAGCGAAGAAGAGCAGGGCTTCATTACGCTGCATATCGTCAACGCCACCATGCCGCAGCGCTCCGATCGTTTGATTGTTTCGGTCCAGCTTGTTCGCGACGTGCTCGCGATTGTTTCCAAGCGCTATGCTACGACCCTCGATGACACCTCGTTGCCCTATGAGCGTTTCGTCCGCCACCTGCAGTTTTTCGCACAGCGAGCGCTTGACCCCACGGCCGGGCAAATCAATGGCGATGCGCTGTTCCGAATCGATGAAACGGCGTATCCGTGCGCATTCTCGTGCGCGGACGCCATAGCCGTCCACTTGTCGTCTACCTATAACGTTGTCGTTACCGATGCCGAGAAGAGTTATCTCGCATATCACATTGTTAACCTGCTTGGAGAACCTGGTCTCTAGGCATAACGTGCCCACACATCGATTGGTATAAGGCAAGGCTCACGGTCTTGTCCAGGGCACATCTGTCTTAATTTGCGGAAAAGGAAGGGGAGTACCGCTATGACCGCAAAAAAGAAGTTCAATTTCAAAGCGCCGTTGGAGGTGTTCGCGAAGTCGATCGTCCAGCCGATGATGTATCTCTCGGTTGCCGGCATCTTGCTCATCGTGGGCATCATTCTGACCAACAAGACCATCTGCGCCATGGTCCCTGTGCTGGGCTTCGGTCCGTTCCAGCTCGTGGGCGCCGTTGTCTATCAGTCGCTGATGTTTATCATCAACAACCTCTCGATTCTGTTCTGCGTGGGCATCGCCGGTGCCATGGCAAAGAAGAACAAGGGCCATGCTTCGCTGATCGCCCTGATGTCGTTCTTCCTGTTCCTGCAGGCTAACAACATCGTGCTCAACGCCACCGGCTCTCTTGCCGAAGCGAACGGCATGCTCGGTCTTACCGGAACCGGCCAGAGCACCGTTATGGGCATCCAGGTGCTCGATACCGGCGTGTTTGGCGGCATCATTCTTGGTTGCATCACCGGTGCCGTGTTCAACAAGTACTCGAACAAGCAGTTCCCCATTGCCCTTTCGATGTTCTCGGGCGTTCGCTTCCCGTTCCTGATCATGATCATCATTTCCTGGATCATGGGCGCTGGCTTCTGCATCGTTTGGCCTCCGGTTCAGGGCGCCATCTCCTCCGTTGCCGGCATCATTAAGGAGTCGGGCAACATCGGTCTGTTTATCTACGGCATGCTTAACAAGCTGCTCGTTCCCACCGGTCTGCACCACCTCATCTACACCCCGTTCCAGTTCTCCGATGTGGGTGGCACCCTGACGCTGGGTGATCAGGTTATCGCCGGCGCCTATCCCATCCGTGTTGCCGAGATGGCAATGACGGGCCAGCCCTTCTCCGATAGCACCTACTTCAACAGCTACACCTTCAACAACCTGTGGCCCTACATCGGTATCGGTCTCGCCTTTATCTTCACCGCTTACAAGGGGAACAAGGATAAGACCAAGGCCGTTATCATCCCGCTGATCATCACCGCCGTGCTCTCCTGCGTGACCGAGCCCATGGACTTCCTCTTTGTCTTTGCCGCTCCCGTGCTCTTTGTCGTTCACTCGGTTCTTTCCGGCATCTTCCTGGTCCTGCTCAAGGTCCTCTCCGTGCCCGCTTCGACTGCAGGCGGCATCATCAACATCGTGGTTTCCAACCTGGTCCTCGGTGTCGACAAGACCAACTGGCCGGTTATGCTGGTGCTTGGAGTCGTCAACGCCGCTCTGTACTTCTTCCTCTTCACCTTCCTCATCAAGAAGCTCAACCTCCACACGCCTGGTCGCGAGGAGGAGTCCGAGCTCGCCGAGTCCGTTGCCGAGGGCGAGGCCGCCGCGTCTGTCGCGGTGAAGCAGGGCGCTGTTGCCGCGGCTCCCGCAGAGGGCGTCGATGCGGGCATTGCCGACCTGGTTGCAGGTCTTGGTGGCAAGGACAACATCGAGGAGCTCGAGAACTGCTTTACGCGTCTCCGCGTGAACGTTAAGAACCCGGACCTCATCGATGAGAACCTCATCAACCACGTGCCCAACAGCGGCATCAACCGCAACGGCAATAATATCCAGATCATCTTTGGCATGAAGGTCGCCGAGATGCGCGACAAGGTCGAAAACGCAATTGAGAAGGAGCAGTAAACAATGATCATTACTCTGTGTGGTGGCGGATCCACCTTTACCCCCGGCATCGTCAAGTCCATCGCCCTGCGCAAGGACGAGCTCGACGTTGACGAGATTCGTCTGTACGACATCAACGAGGAGCGCCAGCGCAAGATCGGCGTGCTCGTGGACTGGATTTTGCACGAGGACCTCGGCCTGGACATCAAGCTCACGGTGACCACCGACAAGAAGACGGCTTTTACCGACGCGAGCTTCGTGTTTGCTCAGATGCGCGTGGGCGGCTACGCCATGCGCGAGCAGGACGAGAAGATTCCGCTGCGTCACGGCTGCGTGGGTCAGGAGACTTGCGGTTGCGGCGGCCTTGCCTACGGCATGCGCACCATCTTCCCCATGGTCGAGCTGATCGATGACGTTGAGAAGTACGCCAAGAAGGACTACTGGATTCTCAACTACTCCAACCCTGCCGCCATCGTCTCCGAGGGCTGCCGTGTGCTGCGTCCCAACGCTCGCATCATCAACATCTGCGACATGCCGATCGCGATCATCGACGTGGTTTGCGCCGCGCTCGATATCGACAAGAAGGATGTCGAGTACGATTACTTTGGCCTCAACCACTTTGGTTGGTTCACCTCGATCCGCCACAAGGGCGAGGAGGTCCTGCCGCAGCTGCGCGAGTACATCAAGGAGCACCAGATCCTGCTGCCCGACTCCTACCTCAAGGGCATGGGCTCGCTCATGGCAAAGAAGCCCGAGGAGGCCACCGACGAGCACCCCGAGCAGAATCGCCACACCAAGGGCAGCTGGTACTACGTCTGGAAGGGCGAGTACGAGATCATGGAGTGCTTCCCGGAGTACCTGCCCAACACGTATCTGAACTACTACCTGCAGCAGAAGGAGTTCGTCGAGCACTCCAACCCCGAGCGCACCCGTGCGAATGAGGTTGAGGAGACGCGCGAGAAGAACCTCTTCGACGGCATCGACCACTACGAGAAGACGGGCGAGATCGACGAGAGCACGTTCTATGCGGGCAGCCACGGCGACTGGATTGCCGATCTGGCCATCGCTCTGAAGAACGACACCAAGCAGCGCTTCCTGGTCATTTGCGAGAACAAGGGCGCTATCCCCAACATGCCCTACGACGCTATGGTCGAGCTGCCTGCTTACATTGGCAAGAACGGCCCCGAGGTCATCAGCCGCGACAACATTCCGCTGTTCCAGCAGGGCCTCATGATGCAGCAGCTGAACTCCGAGAAGCTCGTGGTCGAGGCTACGATCGAGGGTTCTTACGAGAAGGCGCTCAAGGCCTTTACGCTGAACAAGACCGTGCCTTCGATGAAGGTCGCCAAGGAGGTTCTCGACGACATGATCGAGGCCAACAAGGGTTACTGGCCCGAGCTTAAGTAAAAGCAACAGAGTCGCTGGCCGCATACCTGGAGCAATGCCCCGTCCACGTGATTGCGTGGGCGGGGCATTGTCATTTGGTAACGCGTTTTATCAAATATGGCATTTATCTGCGGTAATGTTCTATTCCACCGCTGATGGTGACATTTTATACCGCCTGCCGAACTGCGTGGAGGCCTAACAACTTTATAGGTCAGTGTTGTGCGTGTAGCAATTTCGCCCGGCCTCGCCTCCGGGCTGCCGCATGAGGGGGATCTTATGGCACGACTGCACGTAATGGAACGCAGCCACGCTCAGGCCGTCATGGACGACCTGCACGATGCACTCGGACGTCGTCTGGCGGTGAGTTCGCTCGCCCCGTGCCCCGTCGAGTTTACGGCGGCGCTCGTCAACCTGTGCTCCACCCAGAGCTGCGGCAAGTGCACGCCCTGCCGCGTGGGCCTGAGCGCGCTGAGCGACCTGCTCGCCGATGTGCTCGAGGGCCGCGCCGACGAGTCCACGCTCAATCTGATCGAGCGCACCGCCCGCACCATCTATCTTTCGAGCGACTGCGCCATCGGTTACGAGGCCGGCGCCATGGCACTCACGGCCATTCGCGGCTTCCGCGACGATTTTGAGCACCACATCCGCGAGCACTCCTGCGGCTTTGACCGCGAGGCTCGCGTCCCGTGTGTCTCGGGCTGCCCGGCGCACGTCGACATTCCCGGGTACATCTCGCTCGTCGAGGCAGGCCGTTATGCCGACGCCGTCAAGGTTATCCGCAAGAACAATCCGCTGCCACTCGTCTGCGGCTTGGTGTGCGAGCATCCCTGCGAAATGCACTGTCGCCGTGGCATGGTCGACGACCCCATGAACATCCTCGCCCTCAAGCGTTTTGCCGTTGAGCACAGTGACCTCAACGACCACAGGCCGCATGTAGTGGACAACACCGGTAAGCGCGTCGCTGTGATCGGCGGCGGCCCGGCTG
>URNJ01000112.1 GCA_900549215.1 uncultured Collinsella sp. | reverse complement strand
CTCGTTACGGCCGAGCGCAACCTTAAGATGGTCGGTCTTTTTGACAAGTTTGAAACGGTAACGTGTGGCGAGGACGTCGTGCACGGCAAGCCCGACCCCGAGATGTATCTGCTTGCCTGCGAGCGCGCGGGCTTTGCTCCCGAGGAATGTGCCGTGGTCGAGGATTCGCGCAACGGCTGCGTCTCGGGCATCACGGCCGGATGCCATGTCTTCGCCGTCCCCGATATCGTGCCGCTGCCGCAGGACGTGGTGGATGGCTGCGAGGCCGTGCTCGATACGCTGTTCGATCTGGCGGCGGCGGTCAAGGCCGTGCGCTAGACAATTGCGGCGTTGAAACGAGCAATTGCCCACGTTTGCACTCAAGCAAAAGGGGTCCGGCAATGGTCGGGCCCCTTTTGCTTGAGCGGCGACTTAGCATACTTGCGGGCGTGCTATAGATACGCACCGAGGTTGATGGCCGTGGCGTCGGTCTGGCTGCTTGCCTGGGTGCTGGCGCGTTCCAGCAGGAACGGCCGCACGAGTTCTTGGCGGTTGATGTCCTCGATGGCCGTGACCGCGGTGACGGTGCGCGCGGCAGAGCCGATGTGGACGTGCTTGGTCTTTGCCGGGGCCTTGTTCTCAATTTGCTCCATGAGCAATTGAACGCCCTTGCGGCCAATCTCGTAGCCCGGGGGCGCTACCGTAGTGAGCGGGACCGATCCGCTCCAAGCGAGTGGGTTGCCATCGCAACCTGCTACGCGTACTTGCCCGGGGACGGCGATGCCTTTGTCGACCAATGCCGAGATAACGCCCGAGGCCAACACGTCGGTCAGGCCGACGACAAAATCGGGGCGTTCGTTGGCAGGGCGCCCGGCGATCTGAGCGCCAATGCTGTAGCCGTCGGCAGCGGTATTCCATTCGCCGGCGTCGATGACTTCGATCTTGATATCGGGGTGTAGAGCGAGCGCTTTATGAATGCCAAGGACGCGCAGGGTGAGTTGCATAAATGCTGCTCGGCCGACGACGACAATATGGTGCGCGCCGCGGGCGATGGCAAGTTCGGCAATGATGCGACCCTGGGCCTCGTTGTCGGCCGCTACGTAGTAGCCGGGCTCGGAGCAATGGATGTCCAGATGGACGATCGGCACGGGCATCTTGGTCATGGCGGGGTGCCAGTCGGGGGATGCCATGGGCTGAACCATGACGCCGGACATCTGGGTGCCCATAAAGTAGCGCAGGTAATGGTCCTCGAGAATATCGTCGTTATCGGCGTTGGCGATGAGCAAGTCGTAGCCGTGCTTGCGGGCCTCGTTGTGGGCGCCGCTGGCGATTTGGAGCGAAAAGCCGTGATCGAGACGGGGGAGCACCAGGCCAAAGGACTTGGTGGCGCCGCCCGCGAGCTGACGGGCGCTTTGATTGGGCAGGTAGCCAAGGCGATTGATGGTCTCGTTAATGAGCTTGAGGGTCTCGGGGCGCAGCTTTTCGGGGTGGTTGAGCGCGTTGGAGACCGTGCCCAACGAAACCCCGGCCTCGCGCGCGACGTCGCTGATTTTTACCTTTGCCATAGCGGCCCCTTTGATGCGTTTCAAGTACAAGCCAGATTGTAGCATCCCAAACCTACCAAAAAGGGACAGGTTTATTTTGGCAGGTTTATCTGGGGAAACGCCGTTGCCAGCGCGACCATCACGAAGGAGACAGGTACCTTTGTGGTGGTTTGGACCGGCTGAACGTGTGTGCATCGGGTGGTATCTAAGTTGAGATACCACTTCTAGTATATCAGCTTGCGTTTGCGTGAGTACAATACTCGAACGTTGTACGTCTCAGCGCCCCTTGTGCGTGGACGTCTTGCAGTCACGCGAACGAAGGGATTTATCTTATGTGCGGAATCGTCGGCTACACCGGCTCTGATATTGCAAAGAACATCCTGGTCACGGGCCTCAAGCGTATGGAGTATCGCGGCTATGACTCCTCGGGCGTCGCGCTCGAGGTGGGCGAGGGCGCCGCGGCTCACCTCGACGTCATTCGCCGCGTGGGCAAGGTTGCGGGCCTGGAGAGCGAGCTTTCCAACATTGACAGCGACGCTACCTGCGGTATCGGCCACACCCGTTGGGCCACCCACGGCAAGCCCTCCGTCGTTAACGCTCACCCCCACACCAGCTGCGACGGTCGTATCGCCATCGTCCACAACGGCATCATCGAGAACTTCGCCGAGCTGCGCGAAGAGCTGGAGGGCCGCGGCCACCACTTTAAGAGCGAGACCGACACCGAGGTCTTCGCGCATCTGATCGAAGAGGCTTATGCCGAGACGCACGACCTGATGGCCTCCGTGCGCGAGGCTTGCACCCACGTGGTCGGTGCCTATGGTCTGGCCGCCGTGTGCGCTGACGAGCCCGGCGTGATCGCCGTGGCCCGCAAGGATTCCCCGATCGTGGTCGGCGCGGGCGAGACCGGCGCCTATGTCGCCTCCGATGTCATCGCGCTCATCGACGCCACCCGCGATGTCGTGGTGCTCGAGGACGGTCAGTTTGCCAAGCTCACGCCCGCAGGCGTCGAGTACACCGACGAGGCCGGCAACGTTATCGAGCCCAAGGTCACCCACATCGACTGGGACCTGGACATGGCCGAAAAGGGCGGTTATCCCGACTTTATGCTCAAGGAAATCCACGAGCAGCCGCGCGTCGTGCGCGACACGCTGGTTGGTCGTATGACGCCGGCCGGCGAGCTCGACATCGACGAGCTGGGCCTTTCGCTCGAGGAGCTCAACGACATCGACCGCGTCTACGTGATCGCTTGCGGCACCAGCTATCACGCTGGCCTCATTGCCAAGAACCTTATCGAAGGCTGGGCTCGCATCCCCACCGAGGTGGAGGCGGCCAGCGAGTTCCGTTATCGCAACCCCATCATTACGCCGACGACGCTCGTCGTTGCCGTGTCCCAGTCGGGCGAGACGGCCGATACCCTTGCTGCCATTCGCGACGCGCGCATCAAGGGTGCCAAGGTCTTCGGCATCACCAACGTGGTGGGCAGCCCCGTGGCGCGTGAGAGCGACGGCGTCATCTACACCAAGGCCAACAAGGAGATCGCGGTCGCCTCGACCAAGAGCTTCATCGGCCAGGTTGTGAGCCTTACGCTTTTGGCCCTGCTGCTGGCGCAGGTCAAGTACCGCTTGACCACCAAGCAGGCGCGCATGCTGTTCCGCGAGCTTTCCGATACGGCCGAGCAGATCCAGTGGATTTTGGATACCCAAACCGAGGCCGTGCATGAGGCCGCCCTGCTGTGCAAGGATGCGCAGTCGGCGCTGTTCGTGGGCCGTGGCATGGGTGCCGCTATTTCCTACGAGGGCGCGCTCAAGCTCAAAGAGGTCAGCTACCTGCACGCCGAGGCATATGCCGCCGGCGAGATGAAGCACGGCCCTATTGCCCTGATCGACCCGGGCTTCCCTGTCATCGCCGTGGCCACCAAGAGTGCCACCTACGACAAGACCGTGTCGAACCTTATGGAGTGCAAGGCGCGCGGTGCCAAAGTCATCGTCGTTGCCACCGAGGGCGACGAGGAGATCAACAAGATCGCCGACTGCATCATCCGCGTGCCGGCAGTCCGCGACGTGTTCAGCCCCATCACGGCGAGTGTCCCGCTGCAGCTGCTCGCCCGCGAGGTCGCCATCCTGCGCGGCTGCGACGTCGACCAGCCCCGTAACCTGGCCAAGAGCGTTACTGTCGAGTAAACGAGTTCCGTCATCCTAACAACTAAGGCCCGGCTCCGTTGCAGCGGAGCCGGACCTTGTTGCATTTGCCCAGATAAAACCTGCCAAAATAAACCTGTCCCTTTTTGGCAGGTTAGCGGAGCTTGCTGGTCTCGAAGTACTCGGGGAACTGGTCCAGAACCTCGGTTTGATTGCGGAACATCATGTGCAGGTGCTTGCTGACCAAAAAGCTCGCTTCGATGGGGTCGCGACCGGCGATAGCGCGGCGAATCTGCTTGTGCTCGTTCACGATGTCCTGATTGTCGAGAACCTGCGTGGCGGCGCGCAGCCAGCGGAAGCGCTCCAGGTCGGCATTGGTCTCTTCGAGCCACGACCACACGGTGCTGCGACATGCGATGCTAAAAATCATGTGATGCATGAGGTTGTCGCTCAAAAAGAAGCCGATGCGATCCTCTTCGGCCATGGCCTTTTCCTGCAGCGCGATGGCGCGGTCGAGCTGCTCGATACCGGCCGACGTGGCGCGCGCACAACACTCCACGATCACCTGCTTTTCCAGATGTTCGCGGATGTAACAGGCACTCTCGGCAAGGGTGAGGTTGATGGGTGAGACGTAGGTGCCGCTCTGGGGCACGGTGCGCACCAGGCCTTCCTGCGCCAAGCGAACCAAAGCCTCGCGCACGGGCGTGCGACCCATATCCAGGTCGTCGCAAAGTTGCTTGACGCCCAGCTTTTCGCCCGGCTTGTAGTCCAGGTAGACGATTTTGCGTCGAATGGTGTGGTAGGACTGGTCCTGTAGGCTCGTTTCCTGCTCGCCGACGTGCATCGATTCTTCCATAGCGCCTCGCAACTGTTCTATCAAACTCATATGTCAGTTGTTAATTATGCCGCGAATCAGCTCTCCGCGGTGGGTAATTCGGCTGTTGCCTGAGAACTATTGCGGCATCTTAGTCTGTGTTTGCGCAAGGCTGCGCTCAATGTTGCCGTATCATAAGCCGTCGCAAACGTGAAATAGAAAGAAGGAACCCCATATGCAACTGGCAAATATCGTACGCGAGCGCTGGAAAGGCGTCTTGTTCTGCCTGATCATCGCCATTCCCGCGACGTTGCTCGGCAAACAAATTGAGGTGGTCGGCGGTCCGGTATTCGCCATCCTCTTTGGCATGGTCCTGGCGCTCGTCTTTCCCAAGAATCGTCGCGAACAGCTCGCCGCCGGCGTCACCTATACGTCCAAAAAAGTCTTGCAGTACGCGGTTATCCTGCTTGGCTTTGGCATGAACCTCTCCCAGATTCTGTCCAAGGGCGCCCAGTCGCTGCCGATTATCGTGGCGACGATCTCGACTTCGCTTGTCATCGCCTTTGTGCTCTGCCGCGTTATGAACGTGCCGGGCAAGATCGCGACGCTTGTAGGTGTGGGTTCGTCGATTTGCGGCGGTTCGGCCATTGCTGCGACCGCGCCCGTCATCGATGCCGACGATCGCGAGATTGCCCAGGCTATTTCGGTCATCTTCCTGTTTAACGTTATCGCGGCGCTCGTGTTTCCAACGCTCGGCGGCATGCTCGGGCTGACCAACGAGGGCTTTGGCCTGTTTGCCGGTACCGCCATCAACGACACCTCGTCCGTAACGGCTGCGGCGAGCGCTTGGGACAGCATGCATCCCGGCGCCAATGTGCTCGAGAGCGCCACGGTGGTCAAGCTCACCAGGACGCTGGCCATTATTCCCATCACGTTGGTCCTCGCATGCTGGCAGATGCATCTGGCGCGCAAGGCCGGCGGCGACGCCAAAAGCACGTTCTCGCTTAAACGCGCGTTTCCCATGTTTGTGCTGTTCTTTGTGCTGGCGAGCGTGATCACTACGGTGCTTCAGCTTCCTGCATCCATTACGGCGCCCATCAAGGAGCTGTCGAAGTTCTTTATTGTGATGGCCATGGCGGCTATTGGTTTTAATACCGATATCGTCGAGCTGGTCAAAAAGGGCGGCAAGCCCATCGCGTTGGGCTTTTGCTGCTGGATTGGCATTGCGTGCATGAGTTTGGGAATGCAGCACGTGCTGGGAATCTGGTAGAGAAGTAGCTTATTTGCGTGCTGCGTGCTGGTGAGCGCATTCTCACGGTGGAGCGATAGGAGCTCTTGCGGGTATGGCTTTTTCCCCGGGTTTTAAATACCCGAAAGGTCCCACGCGCATC
>URNJ01000111.1 GCA_900549215.1 uncultured Collinsella sp. | reverse complement strand
TCGGTCACGCTCGACACAGCATTGCTGGCCTCGGCCATGCTGCCCGTAACCTCGGAAATGTCGCGAACCACGGCTTCAACCTCTACGAGATTGGAGGTAAGGGCATCAACTGCCGTCTTGCTCGACTTAAGCAGCGGCTCCATCTGGGCAAGCGCCGGCGTAAGCTCATCGACAGCGCCATCGAGCTTTGCCACCACAGGCTGAGCCTCGGCGATGGTGTTGTTGAGGTCGTTCACGGTCTTATCGAGCGAGTCGACAACATTGCGGGTCTTGCGCAGGGTAAGCGCGAGCTCAGCGATGGCCCACACGCCGGCAACGGCGAGCAGCAGCAGGGCGATTTGAATGGGACTCATACAAGCCTCCCGGAAGAATCGAAATACAGACGCTTTTCATGGTACCCCAAAGGGGACCGAACATGCCAAGAGCAGCAACGTGGGACAAAATTATCAGCAGCTACTTCGGTGCATTCCCGCTGCGGTCGCGTTCGCTTTGCTCTACGCGCCACTCTTCCCAGCCGCGCCCGGCAGGCTGCCAGAACGCACCGCGCTCCAGCCCCTCGGGCAAATAGCGCTGATCGACCCAGCCTTCGGGATAATCGTGCGGGTATTTATACACACCGTAGTCGTCGCTGCCTGGGCGATGGCGATCGCGCAGATAACTCGGCACCTCGCGAAGCCCACTAGAGTGGATATCGGCAAGCGCCGCATCGATCGAAGCCTCACACGCGTTGGATTTTGGCGCCAAGCACACATAGAGTGCAGCCTGAGCCAGGTTAATGCGGCACTCGGGATAGCCAATGACCTCGGCAGACTTAAACGCGGCATGTGCCACCAAAAGCGCCTGTGGGTCGGCGTTGCCAACATCCTCAGAAGCATGAATCATAATGCGACGGGCGATAAACTTAGGATCCTCCCCCGCATCGATCATGCGCGCAAGCCAGTAGACCGTGGCATCGGGATCGCTACCACGCATGGACTTAATGAACGCACTGATGATGTCGTAGTGCATGTCACCGTTTTTGTCATACGTAAAACCGCGACGCGGATTGGCAATCTTTACGTCATCCACGGTGATGGGATAACGCTCCCCCGCCGCCGGCGCTGGCGTTCCCTCGGTATCGGGACGCGTGACGGCAATCTCGCTCGCAAGTTCGAGCGTCGTGAGCGCCGAGCGAGCGTCACCCGCTGCCAGCGTGCAGATGGTCTTAACCGTATCCTCATCGGCCGAGAACTTGCCGTTCAAACCCTGCGGAGCCTCGAGTGCACGCTCGATCAGCGTGGCAATGTCCTCGTCTTTAAGATGCTCAAGCTCCACCACGCGACCGCGCGAGAGCAATGCCGAGTTGACCTCGAAGTACGGATTCTCCGTCGTGGCGCCAATCATAATAACGGTACGGTTCTCAACCGCATGCAGCAATGCATCCTGTTGTGACTTCGAAAAGCGATGAATCTCGTCGATAAACAGGATGGTGCGACGGTCGTACGTATTCAGACGCGTCTTGGCCTCGTCAATCACGCGGCGAAGATCCTTTACGGTGCCCGTCACGGCGCTGACTTCGACAAACTCGCTCTTGGTATGGTTGGCGATAATGTGGGCCAGCGTCGTCTTGCCCGTACCGGCAGGCCCGTACAGAATCACGCTCGAAAGCACGTCGTGCTCGATCGCGGCACGCAGCCATGAACCCTTACCGACGGCCTTTTGCTGGCCCACGTACTCGTCGAGCGAATTGGGGCGCATGCGCACCGCAAGCGGCGCATTCTGAAAGGAACGCTCGCGCGTCGAAGCAGAAAAAAGGTCGTCCATAGCCATCCCGTGTATCAATCAAAAACGTTTTCCACTAACAGTATACCGAATTAATACGAACTACCGTTCGTTAATATAGGTACGGTGCGGAAACTCCAGACCAGGGAACAGCTTGCTCGTCAGCTCGCAGAAATAACCGTCCGTCATGCTCGCGATATAATCCACCACGGCTTGATCCTTGTCGTCCTGCCAGGCATAGGTGCGATCATAGTAGGAAAGCTGCTGCTCAATGCGCGAAATATGGTGCTTAAAGATATAAGAGGACTCGTCGCCACTGTTTAGACCCCGCAGGCAACGGTCGTAGAGCTTTACGAACGCCTCGCGCAGCTCCGCCTCGGAATCGCCTTCGATACCACCCTTGCTATAGATCTTCTCGTAGTTCTCGCGCTTGGCTCGGCGAATTTCCTCAAACAGGTCCTCGCTCATCTCGATGCGCGGCTTACCATAGCTGTGCTCAACGATATCGATGGAGGCATGCGTGAGGATCCAACTGTTGTAGGCACCGCCCCGGCCATCATCAAAAGCGTCGGGCGAAAGCAGGCCCGCCGCGATCGCATCCTGACGGTCACGACCGACGTAGGCAAGAATATCCGAGATGCGAACGACGCAGCCCTCGAGCGTCATGGGACGCAGATGCTCAATTGCGCTATAGCCCGTGGCAATGCAATCCTCAACCGTCTGGTCAAACTGGTCAAAGGAGCCCATGTCCGAGAGCTCAAACACACGCTGCTCGTACTCGCCGTTATGGCATAGCACGCCGTCGAGCGTCTGGAGCGACACGTTGCGGCCATACAACGCGTCGAGCACGCGAACCGACTGCACGTTATGGAAAAAATAACGCCCCGTACGCTCATGATAGATATCGTTGAGGAAGCGCTCGCCGGCATGGCCGAAAGGCGTGTGTCCCAAGTCGTGACCCAGGCCAATCGCCTCGATCAGATCGCAATTGAGCCCCAGGGCGCGACCGATATCGCGCGCAATGCGGGAGACAAGCTGTACGTGCAAACCGCGGCGTGAAAGATCATCATTGCTACGGAAGCTAAAGACCTGCGTTTTGCCTGCATAACGGGTGTACGCCGGAAGATGAAGTATCTTTTCGGTATCGCGCATAAACGCCGGACGCATAAGCGTGCCTTTGTCGGCGGCGCGATCAATACGACGAATGACCTGATCATCGTTGCAACGATACGGGTTGACATAGCCCGAAGCACGATCGGCGGCAATGCGCTCGACAAGCTCGGGCGACAACGCCGAGGGAATACGGTCCATGCGCGCCTTAATGACGGCCGTTTCTTGATTAGTTGCCATGGCATGCTCCTTAAGAAGGATGCGCAATCGGTTACAAAGTGCAGCCCACGACCTCGATTATGGCAAAAATCGGCACCAAAAACGGGAGCAATGGCAGGGAGCGCGATTTCGTGATGAGGCAGGAGAGGGCAAGGACCAGGAGCGCGGCGGCAAATGACACGATGCCACCCATAGGATCGAGCGTGCAAAGCGCGAAGAGTGCCTTAGCATCTCCCATGCAGATGCCGGGAGCGCAGCGAACACGACGCCAAAACGACTCAGTGAGCACAAGGGCAAGGTAGACGATGACCGCAAGACCGGCGTGGTCAAGCGCCGTGTTAACGCCTTTGTCGAGCCAAACGCCTGCTAATGCCGCCACCGCGCACGCAGCGGCAAGCTCATTGGGAAAACGTCGCTCACGGGCATCAATCGCCGCGCCGGCAAAGATGCAAATCCAAAACGGGATATAGACCATCGGACTCCTCCTCGAGCTGCATCGCAAAAGCAAAAACCACCACAAAGGTGCCTGTCCCCTTTGCGGTGGTTTTGGTGGTGGTTATTTGGCGCCTTGCATGACCTCGTCAAGGGTAACGTTGACGGCGTGCTGCGTCGGCACCCAGTCGACCTTCAGGAACAGCGCGGCCACCGTGATGGGGATATAGCTGAACATAAAGATCGGGAAGGTAAACAGGTTAGTCACCAGACGCCACTTTTGCGCGCAGTGAATGTGCTTGTACTCAAAGATAGTCGTGAGCAGCGCCAGGATAAAGAAGGTCTGATACATCATGGCGAAGGTCATAATGAGCGAAGCGGCGCACGCCTGCATCTCGACTTCGGTAGCCAAAAAGCCGTGCGAGAGTCCACCCACGATCAGGAACGTCGCATTAGCGAGCATCGAGATCAGCGATAGCAGCATACCCGGGGCGATCGTCATGAACATGTCGTAGGCGGCAAAGCGATGATAGCGGAACGTCGACTTGACCAGATGCTTACCGTAGGTAAAGAACACCTGGTAAAAGCCCTTGGTCCAGCGCATACGCTGCTTCCAGGATGCCTTGAACGTCACGGGTTGCTCGTCAAAGAACTCCGCCGGCGCATAGCCAATGCGAATACCGTGAATAGCGCAGAACGTAGTGAACTGAATGTCCTCGGTCAGCGTGTGGAACTGCCAACCGTGCATGCCCTCGATAACGCTTGACGAGATAAGGTAACCCGAACCCGAAACAGCGCAGGACGTCTTGCAGATATTACGCGCGTTGTTGAGGAAGCGCGCCTCGCGTAAATACCACGTGGCATTAGCTGCCGAGATCCACGAGCTGCCGAAGTTCTTGGAATTGCGATAGCTCGTGACCACATGGAAGCCCTGGTCAAAGGCATCATTCATCTTGGAAACGTAATCGCGGGAGATAACGTTATCGGCATCGAAGATAAAGTAGCCCTCAAACGTGTCGGGATACTCGTTGAGAATGCGGTCGAAGCCAAAGTCCATAACCCAGCTCTTACCCTTGCGGGCCAGGTCGTTGCGCTCATAAACGATGGCGCCCGCCTCGCGCGCGAGCTGCGCCGTGTTGTCGGTGCAGGCATCGGCGACCACGAAGACCTCGATAAGCTCGGACGGATAATCCTGGTCCTTGATGGAGCGAACGAGGTTGGCAATCACGGCTTCCTCATTATGCGCCGCGATAAAGAAAGCATAGCGATGGAGTTTTTTGGCCTTAGGAGGCGCGACCTCGCCACGAAGAGCGCCAATGACAAAGAAGACCACCTGGTACAGAAAGCAGACCGTGAGCAGCGTGACGACAATCTGGTTGAAGATCACAATGGGTGTGTTGGTTTGTAAAAAGGCGAGCATGCAGGCCCCCAGCAACGCGTTACGTAAACAACCGTATATCTTACCGCAGGCTTACCGAGTTCAAGAAACCACCTAATACTGGCTAGGCTTCGAGAAGACCGAGCTGCGGAACGATTTCATCTCCAGCGGCCGTGCGACCGAGCGAGCGCGGAGCCAGATCATCGAGAACCGCAGCAAGATCCCACGGCAGCTCATCGCGGCACTCAATACGCTCCCCCGTCACGGGATGGTCGAACGCCACGCGCCAGGAATGCAGGAACTGCCTGGTCAGGCCCTGGTCGGCGCGCACATCGCACCTGCCGTAAAGTGGATCGCCCACGCAGGCGTGGTTGATATGACGCATATGCACGCGAATCTGATGCGTGCGGCCGGTAAACAGGTGACACTCGACAAGCGTGTAGCCGTCGTCAAAGCGCGTGGAATCAAAGCGCTCGAGAACCTTAAAGGTCGTAATGGCCTGACGGGCAAAGGGGTCGTCCGAAACCGCCATCTTGACGCGGTCGCGCGTCGATCGGGCAATACCGGTATTGATGGTGCCCTCGTCCATGGCGATGTGCCCGTGGACAAGCGTGATATAGCGACGATCGAGCGTGCGCGTGCGGATAAGATTTTGAAGCGCGCGCTGGGTGTCGTCGTCTTTTGCCGCGAGCATAAGGCCCGAGGTATCGCGATCCAGGCGATGCACGATGCCGGGTCGGTCCTCACCCTGCACGGTGCCCAGATGGTCGATACCGCAGTGATAGACCAGGGCATTCGCGAGCGTACCGCTCTCATGACCATGCGCAGGATGGCACACCAGGCCGCGCTGCTTGGAGAGCACAATGAGATAATCGTCCTCATAGCGAATGTCGAGCGGGATGGCCTCGGGAATCACATCGGTGGGATCGTGCGGCTCGGGCAAATCGACCGAAATACGGTCACCGGCGCGTACGGCGTACTTTTTGGACAGGCAGGTCTCGCCATTGACAGCGACGGCGCCACCCTCGATCAGATGCGCACAGGCAGAACGCGTAGGACAGCCGTCATTGGCGCCCAGATAAGCGTCAAGACGCTGACCGGCGGCATCGTCGGCAACAAGAATATGGATGTCGGCCA
>URNJ01000110.1 GCA_900549215.1 uncultured Collinsella sp. | reverse complement strand
GCCGCGGCTCCACCAGCGCCCGCCGCAACCGGCAGCGCTTGCAGCGCCAGCCACGCATCCACCGCACCCGAAACATCTCCGGCCTCAAGCGCAGCAAGCAGCGCGCGCTCCCCCGTCGAAAGCTCGCGCGAGCGACGGCAGCGCGAAAGCAGCACACGCCCGCCGCCAATGAGCATAACGGGCGAATACGACAGCACCACGGCGTGGGCTCCGGCTCGCAGCGGCAGCGGCTCCTCCAAGCGCACCTGTACGGGACGGGTCTCGCCCACCGCCATGGGAGCCTCGCCCTCCAAAAGCATGATGCGGCCGACGACCTCGGCCGTGCCGGCCATCACATGCACGCGCGCGCCCGACTCGAGCACGCGCGGCTTGGCGCCCTCGCGACCCAAATACGTAAACGTCATCATAAAGCGCAACGTCTGGCCAAAGCGGTCCGCCACGCCCAGCATCTCGCCACGGTCAAGCGCCGCGACACCGTCACCAACTAGGTTGAGCGCCACACGCTGACCAGGCAGCGCGCGCGGCGTATCGCCATGCACCTGAATCCCGCGCACGCGACAGACCGTACGCGACGGCAAAGCCATCAGCTCGTCGCCCACCGCGACGGGCGCATCGTGCAACGTTCCCGTCACCACGGTACCGGCGCCCTTGATCGTAAAGCAGCGGTCGATAGGCAGACGCGGTGCGGCATCGGTGAGCTCGGCGCGGGCACGGCAGGCATCCCAGCAAGCGGCAACCTGCTCGTCGAGCGCAGTCAGCAGGTCATCGATCCCCGCGCCGGTCTTAGACGACACGGGCACAATCGGCGCGCCCGCAAACACGGTACCCGACAAAAAGTCATCGACATCGAGCTCGGCAAGCTCGGTCATCTCGGCGTCGGCCAGGTCGCACATCGTCAGCGCGACCACCATATGCGTAACGCCCAACAGCTCCAGCACATGCACGTGCTCGCGGGTCTGCGGCATCACGCCCTCGACGGCCGAAACCACCAGCACGGCAACGTCGATGCCTGTCGCACCCTGCACCATGGCACGCAGGTAATGCGCATGGCCCGGCACGTCGACCAGGCCGACGATCTTGCCGCTCGGCAGCGCCAGCTCGCCAAAGCCCAGCTCCACGGTCATACCGCGACGGCGCTCAACCTCCAGACGGTCGGGATTCTTGCCGGTCAGCGCCTCGATCAATGCCGACTTGCCGTGGTCAACGTGGCCCGCCGTGCCAACGATAACGGGACACTCCACCAGCGCCTGAACCTCACTCATCGAGCAATCGCCTTCTCAACGCACGCGACGAGCGTCGATGCCGCCGTCTCGATATCGCGGTCACCCACGAGTGTGCGCACGTCAAACAGGACGCGATCGTGCGAGGCGCGCGTGACGACCGGCGTGTCGAAATCTTGGACGAGCGAGCGCTTGAGTGCGTCAACGGAAAGACGCTCATCGACGAGGCGCACGGCAACGCACATGGTGGGCAGCTCCACGGTAGGCAGCGAGCCGCCACCAGGGGTCGACGATTCCTCGACGATCTCAACCTGAACGGCACACGGGTAGCCAGCCTTATCGAGCCCGGCGACCATACGATCGCGCAGCTTGCGGGCACGTCGCTCCAAATGGGCCTGCGGCAGCGTAAGCATGCTGAGCACCGGAATATCGCGATGGGCAACATCGGCGCCGTCCATGTAGATACGCAGCGTGGCCTCGAGCGCCGTCAGCGCGAGCTTGCCCGGGCGCAGGGCGCGCATAAGCGGATGTGACCCACAGGCCTGGACCAGATTGCGACGGCCCATGATAATGCCCGCTTGTGCGGCACCGAGCAGTTTATCGCCCGAGCACGACACCAAATCGAGCCCCGCCGCGACCGAAGCCGGCGTGGTTTCTTCGCCTCCGCGCACCAAGATGTCGTCGGGCAACAGCGCGCCCGACCCCTGGTCCTCGTAGAACAGCAGGCCATGCTTGTGGGCCAGAGCGGCAAGCTCCCGAGAGCCCACCTCCTCGTGAAAGCCCTCGATGCGATAGTTGGAAGGATGGACCTTGAGGATCATCGCCGTATCGGGCGTGATGGCGCGCTCATAGTCGTCCAAATGCGTGCGGTTGGTGGCGCCGACCTCGACGAGTTTGGCGCCCGAAGCCGCCATGACATCGGGGATGCGGAAGCTGCCGCCGATCTCGACAAGCTCGCCGCGGCTGACGATAACCTCCTTGCCTGCGGCATGGGTCGCCAGCACCAGCAGTACCGCGGCGGCGTTGTTGTTGACCACGAGCGCGTCCTCGGCACCGGTGAGCGAGCGGATCAGCTGCGCGGCGTGCTCCTTGCGCGACCCGCGCGAACAAGTGTCCACACTGTACTCGAGCGTGCTGTACCCGCGCGCAACCTCGGCCACGGCCTTGGCGACCGACTCCGCGAGCGGGGCGCGGCCCAAGTTGGTATGGATGACCACACCCGTGGCATTAACTGCTGGGCGCAGGCTCGGCAGCGCAGAGCGATGCGCACGCCACTCGATGGCCGAAGCCAGGTCGCGCTTAGAGCGCGGGGCGGCGCCGGCGCGAATGGCGGCGCGCTCCTCGTCGAGCTCGGCCGTGACGGCGGCATGCACCACCGCGTCGCAGGTCTCCCCCGCCGCCTTCACCACCGGCCACTCGGCAAGCAGCTCGTTGACGGAAGGAATAGCGCGAAGGCGGGCGCGTACCTCATCGGACATGTTCTGGCTATCGCTCATGTGCGGCCTTTCAAAACCAAAGGTGAATCAATCGTTCGAACGTCAAACAATCAGCCAATTCGATCGGCTGAGTCAATCAATCGCTATTATCCTCGCGCGCCGCGATCTTTTCCACGCGAACGGCGTTTTCCTGAGTGAGCGCGGCGCCCGTCAACGGGTCCCAACGCAACGGTGTATGGTCGAGCGGGCCGACGCCCAAGGCTTGAGCGCCGACGGCATCGGCGCCAAACGAACGTCCGCCGGGGGCGGCCGACGTAAAGATACACGCCGGATGCAGATACGGCGTCGTCTCCACGCGCACGTGGTCGCGGCCCATATCGCTCACGAGCTCGACGATCTCGCCGTCGGCGATGCCCATGTGCGCAGCAGCATCGGCATTCATCTGCACGGCATCCAGGTCCGATCCAGCCTCGGCGGCACCTTGAGCCGCAAGCCTGCGCGAGGTGTGCGACTCAAAGGGACGGTTGCCACTAATGAGGCGAAACATCCCCGGGCCGGGCTCCACCATGGGCGCAATCCAGTTGGGCACACGACCCATGCCGACTCGTTCCCATACGTCGCTTGCCAGCGCAATTTTGCCGCCGGCAAGCGGAATCACCGGCTCACCCGTGCGCGACGGCAGCGCCACGCCCGTATCGGCCCAGCCGCGCTCCTTGAGCTCGTCCAGATCGATCCCAAAAGGCGCCACCTGGGCAGCCGTCAGATCGTCAGACGTAAACTGGAAATACTCGCCCACGCCACACGCCTGCGCCAGACCGGCAAAAATCTCCCGACCGGGACGTGTGCCGTCATGCTGCACGGGCAGCACGGCGTTGCGGTAGAACACGCGCGAATCGTTGACGCCCACGACTGTGCCCACACCGCGGTCGGCCTCCAGATACGTCACGTCGGGCAGCACGAAGTCAGAAGCACGCGCCGTCTCGGACCAACGAATATCAATCGTCACAAGCAAGTCGAGCTGCTGCAAAATACTCAACCAAGCCTGTGCATTGCCATAGCCCGCACCGGGGTTACTGGCATAGACGATGAGCCCACGCAAATCACCGGCAAGAATCGACCGACCGATGGTCGTGCACAGGCCGCGCTCGGGATCGACGAGCGGATAGCGCTCGGACCCCAGCTTGGGCCCACGCGGCACCGGCGGCGTCGCAAAGCGCGTGGGATCGAGGTCGCCCAACACAAGCGGCGTGGGCGGATTGAGCGCGCCGCCCGCATGCCCGATGCAGCCCAGCAGCACATCGACCAAGCAGATAGCGCGCGCGGTCTGGGTGCTATTGGCATACGCGATACCGATGCCACCATGAAAGCCCGCATCCACCACAGCGGCAGGCGCGGCGGCAGCCAAATCACGCGCAGTCGCTCGGATGTCGTCCGCCGGCACGTCGCACATCGACTCGGCCCACTCGGGCGTCCAAGGACGGGCCGCCTGCGCCAGCTCGTCAAAACCCGTGGTATAGCGGTCCACGAACTCGTGGTCGTACAGATCCTCGGCAATCAACACGTGGGCAATACCCAACAGCAGCGCCAAGTCGCAGCCCGGGCGTACGCGCAGCCAGCGGTCGGCAAGCGCCGCAGAGCCACTGCGCCGCGGGTCGACCACGATGATCTTCGCCCCGCGCCGGCGCGCATCGTTGAGTGCATCAACGGCCCCCATCGTCGACGAATCGACAATGGAACGCCCCAGGTACATGATGCAGTCGGTATGCGCCAGGTCGGAGGCGGGACTATAGCCCAGGCTGTGCTCCCAACCGGTAAGTCGGCTAACCTCGCAGGCACCATCGGCACCGTATACGTTGGGCGAACCCAGCGCATGCATAAAACGATACGCCCAGTAGCGGTCGAACGAGGGCACGCCGAGCGTCATGCCCAGCGCACGGGCACTATGCTCGTCAATAATCTCCGCGAGGCGCTCCGCAATATCCGAGAACGCCTCGTCCCAGCTCACGGCATCGAAACCCGAGCCATCCTGGCGGCGGCGCATGGGGTGCAAAATGCGGTCGCGCTCGTCAAACGGCATTGCCAGACGATGCCGTCCGCGGGCGCACAGGGCTCGCGCCGCGCACGGGTGCCCCGGCACCGGCAACTCGGCCACCACGCGACCGTCCTCAACGCGTGCCGCAAAGGCGCAATCGGCATAGCATCCCCCGCATGTGGTCACCACGGCGCGACCGTCACGCTCCACAGCAGATGCCATCTCGATTACCCCTTTCACAAGTCAAACACAACACGCCAACAGCCCGGCAACGAGCCCCAGACCCAAAAAGCCTCCCGCACGGCAACGCCCCGCGGGAGGCCCAACGTCAAACAGACGGTACCTTACGCCTCGGACTTCTTGGCGTAGATAAACCAGTAGCCGAGCGCGATCAGAACCGCACCGCCCACGATGTTGCCCAGCGTGGCGGCGGATAGGTTAAACGCAATGCCCGCGACGTTGAGTGCATCGGCCCCGGCAACCTTGGCACCATAACCGCATGCATGCATCACGGCGCCCATGGGCAAAAAGTACATGTTGGCAACGCAGTGCTCAAAACCGCAAGCCACAAAGGCTGCGATGGGCAGCAGAATGCCCACGACCTTATCGACCACGGTCTTGCCGGCAGTACCGATCCACACGGCCAGGCACACAAAGATGTTGCACAGGATGCCGCGGAAGAAGATCGTCACCCAGTCGATCGTCACCTTGCCGGCGGCGACGCTCACCATGGAGTTGGCGACCGCCTCGCCGTTGAGCTTATAGATGCCGGCCATGTACACCAAAAAGACGATGAACAGGGCACCGACAAAATTGCCGACCCACACGACGACCCAGGCCTTGAGCATCTGAGCCAGGGTGATCTTTTTGCTCTTGAGCGCGCAGACCATAAGCGAGTTGCCGGTGAACAGCTCGGCGCCGCACACCAGCACCAGCACCAGGCCCAGGCAAAAGCACAGACCGCCCACGACGCGCTGGGCGCCCCAGCCGAGTGTGCTATCGCTCAAGAATACGGTAAAGAACAGGCCACCGAAGGCAATGAACGCGCCGGCGAACATTGCCAACAGAAAGGCCTTAGCGACCGGCAGGTTAGCCTTGGTCACGCCGGCGGCCTCGGTCTTGGCCTCGATCGCGGCGGGCGCCAGGCAATCGGGAGCGGGATACTCCACCTTGGAATCTGCCATGTCAATCACTTCTTTCCTAATCAGCAGGGACAAGCGCTCCTATTGCTCTTGCCCCAAGCGGACAAAGTGGGAAAAGTCGTTGGCGGCCACGGCGTCGTACACGGCGTCGACGGCGTCAAAGACCTCCGGGGACATAGGGTTGTAAAACTCCGTATCGCCCGGCTGAATCCCTATGAAGACGATATCTTCGCACGATTGCTCAATCTCTTC
>URNJ01000109.1 GCA_900549215.1 uncultured Collinsella sp. | reverse complement strand
CAAACACCTTTGTGCGCCGCCGGGCGCGCTGTTCCCCGCCGGTGGCGCCTTGGCGGTCGACCGCGTCAAGTTTTCCGAGCTTGTCGAGGCCGAGGTTGCCGCCCGTCCCAATATCGAGGTCGTGCACGGCGAGGTCACGCAGATTCCCGAGGGTCACGTGGTCATTGCCGCGGGCCCGCTGTGTTCACCGGCGCTGAGCGAAGAGGTCATGAAGCTCGTCGGTGGCGACGCCCTTGCGTTCTTCGATGCGGCGGCGCCGATCGTCGATGCCTCCACGCTCGATATGGACGTGCTGTTCTCGCAGTCGCGCTACGAGGAGCAGGGGAGCGGCGACTATCTCAACGCTCCGCTCAATAAGGAGGAGTACGAGGCCTTTATCGAGGCGCTTACCACGGCCGACCGCGTGGTGCTCAAAGACTTTGAGGGCGGCGATTTGTTCCAGGCCTGCCAGCCTGCCGAGGAAGTTGCGCGCACCGGCAAGGACGCCATTCGCTTTGGCGCCATGAAGCCCGTTGGCCTCACCGACCCGCGTACCGGACGTTGCCCCTGGGCGGCGATACAGCTGCGTGCCGAGAACAAGGAGAAGACCGCCTATAACCTGGTGGGCTTCCAGACCAACTTGACCTTTGGCGAGCAGAAGCGCGTCTTCCATATGGTGCCGGGCCTGGAGAACGCTGAGTTCTTCCGCTACGGTGTCATGCACCGCAATACCTTTGTCGACGCTCCGCACGTGCTCGATGGCACCTTTGCCGTGCCCGGTACCGGCGTGCGCCTGGCCGGTCAGATCACCGGCACCGAGGGGTACATGGAAGCCGTGGCGACAGGTCTGCTCGCGGCGCTCAACACCTATGCCGAGGCTATCGGTGCCGCGGGCGTCGAGTTGCCGCGTGTGGGTGCCCTGGGTGCGCTCGTGGGCTATGCGACCGATCCTGCCACCGTGGGCTATCAGCCTATGCATGTCAACTTTGGCCTGGTGCCGCCACTCGAGGACGGTAAGCGCCGCAGCAAGCGCGACCGCTATCAGGCCTATGCGGACCGTGCGCTCGAGGCCCTCGATGCCTACTTGGCCACGCGTTCCGACTTGTTTGGAGGCGACCGGTCATAGCCTTTGACCTGTACGACACCGTCGACTCTTTTATCGCCTATATCGCACGCGTTGAGGGGCTTTCTCCCAACACGGTGACGGCCTATGGCTCGAGGCTAGAGCGCTTTGCTGCCTGGTGCGAGCGCGAGGATATTGATGCTTTCGCTGCCGACGTGCGCACCATTCGTCGCTATCTTGCCGAGCTTTCGCGTGAGCAGGTGGCTCCCCGAACGCTTGCGGCGCACCTGTCGGCTATTCGATCTCTCTATCGCTGGATGGCTGCCGAGGGGATTGTCGAGGGCGATGCGGTCTCGGCGATCGCGTCGCCCAAGCTGCCGCGTGACCTGCCGGGCGTCCTTACGACCCAGCAGGTCGAGGCGCTGCTCAAGACGCCTGATACCTCAACACCCGCGGGACTGCGCGATGCGGCGATGCTCGAGTTGCTCTATGCCTCGGGTGCCCGCATCTCAGAGCTTGCGGCGCTCAATGTGGAATCCATCTCATGGTCCGAGCGCACGCTGCGCCTGTGGGGCAAGGGAAGCAAGGAGCGCATCGTTCCTCTGTATCGTCGTGCGCTCGATGTGACGCGTCTCTATATTGAAGAGGGGAGGCCGGAGTTGCTCGCTCGGGCAAAGCGCCGCGACCTCGCTACCGGGCCGCATCCGCTGCTTATATCGGCGCGCGGCAATCGCATGAGCGCCGCGATGCTCCGGCGGCGGTTCCATACGCTGGCGACGCTCGCCGGCATTCCGGCTGACATCGCCCCGCATGCGATGCGCCATACCTTTGCGACCGACTTGCTCGAGGGCGGTGCGGACCTGCGCTCGGTTCAAGAGCTGCTAGGTCATGCGAGCCTGTCCACGACGCAGATCTACACGCATCTCACACCCGATCGGCTTAAGCGGGCTGTGGCTCAAGCCCATCCCCGCGGCGAATAGTGGCTGGCACGTCCCGCGCCGCACTCAGGTGTGTGGTGTTGATTGCGGGTTGGCAGGAAGAGGCATTCCTGCTATCATTCATCGGGTTGCTTCACGGCAACATGTTTTTATCACGCACGCGCGGCTACTTCATACCGTGGTGCCCGGGCTTTGGTAGCACATGTCCGGGTTGGTTTTGGAGGATGACCCCGCGCGGAGGCAAACCACAGGAGGTTTAACATGGCTACCAAGATTAATATCCGCACCCTGCTCGAGGCCGGCTGCCACTTCGGTCACCAGACCCGTCGCTGGAACCCCAAGATGAAGCCGTTCATCTTCGGTGAGCGCAACGGCATCTACATCCTCGACCTCAAGCAGACCATCCTCGACGCCGACCAGGCCTACACCTTCGTCAAGAACGTCGCCAAGGGTGGCAACGTGCTGTTCGTCGGCACCAAGAAGCAGGCTCAGGAGGCCGTCAAGAACGCTGCTGAGCGCGCCAACATGCCTTACATCAACCAGCGTTGGCTCGGCGGTATGCTGACCAACTTCGTCACCATCCGCTCCCGCATCAACCGCATGGAGGAGCTCGAGGCCATGGTCGAGGACGGCCGCATGGCTGTTCTGCCCAAGAAGGAGCAGGCTGTTCTCGGCAAGGAGCTCACCAAGCTCCAGACCAACCTCGGTGGCGCCCGCGACATGAAGGGTCTGCCCCAGGCTCTCTTCGTCATCGACACCAAGCGCGAGGAGAACGCCATCAAGGAGGCTCAGCGCCTGAACATCCCCGTCGTCGCCCTGATCGACACCAACTCCGATCCCGACGAGGTCGAGTACGGCATCCCCTGCAACGATGACGCTATCTCCGCTGTCACCCTTATGTGCGAGCTCATGGCTGACGCCTGCCTCGCTGGCTCTGGTAAGGAGCAGGTCTCCGAGGCCGAGATGGCCGCTGAGCCCAAGGCCGAGTAAATCAGTCTTAGTTAATTCTTTTTCATCTCTTTGAAAGGAACCACAATGGCCCAGATTACCGCCGCTATGGTCAAGCAGCTCCGCGAGATGACCGACTCCCCGATGATGGAGTGCAAGAAGGCTCTCGTCGAGGCTGACGGCGACATGGACGCCGCTGTCGACGTTCTGCGTAAGAACGGCCTTGCCAAGGCTGCCAAGAAGGCTGGCCGTGAGACCAACGAGGGCGCTGTCGCCGCGTTCGTCTCCGAGGATGGCAAGACCGGCGCTCTGCTCGAGCTCTCCTGCGAGACCGACTTCGTTGGCTCTAACGCCAAGTTCACCGGCTTTGCTTCCAAGGTCGCTGAGGTTGTCGCTACCACCGAGCCTGCTGACGTCGACGCTCTGCTCGAGAAGCCGATGGGCGAGGAGACCGTTTCCTCCGAGCTCACCGAGATGATTCACATCATGGGCGAGAACATGAAGATCTCCCGCTTCGCTGCCCGCAAGGCTGAGAACGGCGCGCTCGCTTCTTACATCCACATGGGTGGTAAGATCGGCGTCCTCGTCGAGTTCGCCTTCGAGAAGGCTGAGACCGCTCAGGCTGAATCCTTCAAGACCTTCGCTCACGACGTTGCCCTTCAGGTTGCCGCTGTCGCCCCGATCTGCGCTACCCGCGATCAGGTTCCGGCCGAGACCGTCGAGCACGAGAAGCAGATCTACATGGCTCAGGCTGCCGAGTCCGGCAAGCCCGAGGCCATTCAGGAGAAGATGGCTGTCGGCCGTCTGGAGAAGTTCTACAAGCAGTCCGTGCTCACCGAGCAGGAGTTCATCAAGGACAGCTCCCTCACCATCAAGAAGTACGCAGAGCAGGTCTCCAAGGAGCTCGGCGACACCATTACCGTCGTTGCCTTTGACCGTCTGGTCCGTGGCGAGTAAATAAGCTCTTGTAGCTGGTAATGAGCAGGCTGTGGGTTTTACTCACAGCCTGCTTTTTCATGGCTCTTCTTAGAGCCTTTGATAGAATGTTGAGAGTTCAATCTAAAGGAGGATCGCTTTGTCCGACATCCGATATAAACGCGTGCTTCTTAAGCTTTCCGGCGAAGCGCTGATGGGCGACGGCCAATATGGCATCGACCCCAAGGTTACCGACCATCTTGCTAAGCAGGTCAAGGAGCTGCTCGCCGTTGGCCATGAGGTCGGCGTCGTTGTCGGCGGCGGCAATATTTTCCGCGGCATGGCAGGCGCTGCCGGTGGCATGGAGCGTGCTCAGGCCGACTACATGGGCATGCTGGCAACCGTTATGAACGCGCTCGCCCTGCAGGATGCCTTCGAGCATAACGATGTTCCCTGCCGCGTGATGAGCGCTATCCAGATGAACGAGATCTGCGAGCCCTATATTCGCCGTCGCGCCATCAACCACCTTTCCAAGGGCAACGTCGTTATTTTTGCCGCCGGTTCGGGCAATCCGTACTTTACGACCGACACCGCCGCGGCTCTTCGTGCGTGTGAGATCGGCGCCGAGATTCTGATTAAAGCCACCAAGGTTGACGGCATCTACGATAAGGATCCCGTCAAGTGCGCTGATGCCGTCCGTTTTGACAAGATTACCTATCACGAGGTTCTCGTCCGCGGTCTGCAGGTTATGGATTCCACGGCTACGGCACTGTGCCAGGACAACCGTATGCCGATTTTGGTCCTCAACATCGATGGCGAGGACACTGTCAAGCGCGCGCTCGCGGGTGAGCCCGTCGGCACGCTCGTCTATCAGGAGGATTAAGCATGGCAGAGAACATCACCGCCCATATGGACAAGTCGCTCGAGTCCCTCAAGCATAACTTCTCCAAGGTCCGTACCGGCCGCGCCAATGCCAACATTCTGTCCGACATCACCGTCGATTATTACGGTGTTCCCACGCCGGTCACGCAGGTTGCCGCCGTCAAGACCCCCGAGGCCCACATGCTGCTCATCGAGCCGTGGGACAAGGCACTCATCAATGCTATCGTCAAGGCCATCGGCGCTTCCGATCTGGGTATTACCCCCAACTCCGATGGCACCGTCGTTCGTCTTCCGTTCCCGGCTCCCACCGAGGAGCGCCGTCGCGAGCTCGTCAAGGAGTGCCGCGAGTACGCCGAGCAGGCCAAGGTGTCTATCCGTAACATCCGTCGCGACTTCAACAACAAGCTTGAGCGCGATGAGGAGCTCACCGAGGACGATGTCCGTCGCGAGCAGGCCAAGGTCCAGAAGCACACCGATGAGTATGTCGCCAAGGTCGAGGAGCTTCTGAAGGAAAAAGAAGCCGAGGTCATGGAGATCTAAGGTGCAATACGACGAGCATAAACTGGTCGAGTACTTTGCCGACGCCCCTGCGGGCGTCGGTTTTTCCGACCTTGACCTCAATAACATTCCGCACCATATCTCTTGCATCATGGACGGCAATGGTCGTTGGGCCACATCGCGCGGTCTTGCACGCACCGAGGGCCACAAGGCGGGTATCGTCTCCCTTCGTGAGATTATTACCGCCTGCGTGCGTCTGGGCGTCGACGTGCTTTCGGCCTATGCGTTTTCTACCGAAAACTGGAACCGCCCGCAGCATGAGGTCAACGTCTTGATGCACCTGTTTGCCAAGACGTTTATCGACGAGCTGCCGCTTCTGAAGCGCGAAAACGTGCGCGTTGTCTTTTTGGGTGACATTTCCGCGCTGCCCAAGAAGACCCGCGACGTTTTTGAACGCGGTCTTGCCGAGTGCGCCAATCACACCGGCATGACGCTGGCGCTTGCCGTCAACTACGGCGCGCGTGCCGAGATTACCCGCGCTGTCCGTCAGATCGCACTCGACGCTGCCGCCGGTAAGATCGATCCTGGCGCAATTGATGACGACATGGTGGCTTCCCACCTCTATACCGCCGGCCTTCCCGATCCTGAGCTTGTGATTCGCACTTCTGGTGAGCTGCGCCTTTCGAACTATCTGCTGTGGCAGGTGGCTTATTCCGAGTTCTACGTCACCGATACCTATTGGCCCGACTTTGATCGTTGGGGCCTTGTCGACGCCATTTTGGCCTATCAGGGCCGTGACCGTAGGTTTGGTGGACTGAGCAAGACCGAGGAGGCTTAATCGTGTCCGATCGTCCCAAGGCATCTGCTCCCAAGACGCCTGCGCGCAAAGCTACCGCTGCGGGAGCTCCTGCAGCGAAGAGCGGCTCCGGTTCGTGGCTT
>URNJ01000108.1 GCA_900549215.1 uncultured Collinsella sp. | reverse complement strand
GCGCGGCAAGCGCCTGGGCAAACCCACGGCAGGTCTTGTCCATCATCTCTTGGCTCATACGCATGCACCTTCAAGTCATATACATCGGTCGGGTGGAAACCGCCGACCGACCGCATCGATCACATAATGGTGCTAAGTCTAGCCCATAAGTACATAAGCGTCAGCGCACCTGGCCATCGCGGATTTCTATGACGAACGATAGGCGTCGGCACCGCAAACATGGGACACATGGCCCACCTTTCGAGACTTCCGGGCAGCGGCAACTGGGGCATACATATAGGTAAGGAGCCCTATGTTGGGGCAAGCTCATCACGGCACCGGACGACGAATGGAAGAATAACCGCACAGTAAACAAAGACATCATGCGCATGCGTAACCGCCGCCCCAGCGATCCGCGGCACACGATGTCCCTGGCAGACAAGGAGGACGCCACCATGAAGAAAAAGACCCTATCGATCCTTTCCCTTTGCATCGCCCTCTTTGCCGCGCTCGCCCTTGTGGGCTGCGGCGGGAGCGCATCGGGCGGCGGCAGCGCCCCCAAGAGCGAGAGCAAGGAAAAGGCCCCCGTCGCCAAGAAGACCGACTACATCTGGTTTAAGGTCGAGATGCCCGAGGGCGTCGGCGTAAGCGACTCTGCCGGCAAGAATGCCGACAGGGTCCAGCTCACCTTCCCCGAAGACGAGAACGCCTCGGCCGATCGCTTTATCCCCGTTTGGAAAAAAGCGCTGACGGCCGAGGAATCCCACGCCGACCAGGCGGAAAAGAAGGGGGATACGTTCCAGTGGAAGGATGGCGGGTCCGTCGAGTATAACGGCAGGACGTGGCTCGTCGGAACATACGAGGACAACAGCGGCATCTCAACCATGCTTTTTACCGATGTTGAGCCGGGAAGCGTCTACGTCCTCATCTCGAACTTCGACCAGCACAAGAAAGAAGCCGAGGCACTCCTCAACTCCATCGAGTTCCCCGATGACATGGAAGAGGCAGTTTCCGAGGCACGCGAAGTCGAGATTTCGAGCATCGAGATCAAGTAACGGGACACCCGCACGCGCCTACGCGCACCCGCGCACATGCGCCCCATTAAAACAACGGGCGCCCAACCCGGGGAGGGCCGACAGCACCAGCCCTCCCCTCTTTTGCGCCCGAACATATTGCCACTTAACGGCGCAAATCCGGCCCTCAGAATGGGACACATGGCCCACCCTAGCGAGCCGTCCACGCGTACAGTAAAGACAGGTAATCCATGGGCGGTTACAGATCGAGGAGGACACGACCATGAAAAAGAAGGCCTTTGCGATTCTCACCCTCTGCATCAGTCTCTTTGCCGCAGTTGCCCTGGTGGGCTGCGGTGGCAGCGGCGACGCTACCGGAAGTGGCGGTGGCGGCGGGGCAGAAAAGCCAGCCGTGGATATGAGGACCGACTTCATTTGGTTTAAGGTCGAGGTTCCCGAGGGCGTCGAGATTACCGACGTTGCCGGCGACACCGCCGACAGGGCCCAGTTTAAGTTCACCGAGAGCGAGCACGCCAGCGATCGCTTCATCCCCGTCTTCGATCCTGACAAGAACGCCGACGAGCTGTTCGACTACGAGGCAAAGTGGAATGCCAGCTTTGAGTGGACCGAGAATGACCCCGTCAAGTACAACGGCAAGACTTGGCGCAACGCTTCCTATACACACTCGGGCGGCGTAACGACCGAATACTTCACCGACGTTGACGGCGGCAGTGTGTATGTGCGTATCGACAACGTCGAGGAGCACAAGGACGCCGTCGAGACCATGATGAAGTCTCTGGAATTTGCCGACGACATCGCCGAGGCCAAGACCGAGGCCATGGACGTCAAGCTCGACGATATCGAGATCAAGCGCTAAGCGACTGGCGAGCGCAACGGGAAACACGGTCGCAGTGCAAACAAGCGACGGTACCCCAGCGCTTCGTACCCAGGGAGGGCCGGTAAACCGACCCTCCCTTTCTTATGCCTGTAGCCGACGAACGCGAGGATGCCGGACGCCGGAACCGCCCCAAATGTGGCAACAGTACGAAAACGACAAACCCCCCAACACGTCCGCCCACCGATTTATTGCGCCGCGCAGACAATTAAACCAGCATCTTTAAACATCTGGGCAGTATAGTGACCAAAACTATCGCATAACCGCACTCTGCGAATGGAGAAGTTATGACCGAACACCATGCCATCAGCCGCCGAGCGTTTACGCTGGGCCTAGGGCTTGCGGCGTTGTCACCACTTGCAAGCCTGCCCGAAACCGCAGCGCCGGGCATTCCCCTGCGAGCGGCATTTGCAGACAACACACCCGCACCGTCGGACAGCCTCCACAATTTCGTCATTCGCCTTCGCCCCGCGGGCTATTTTCGCACCGCGAGCGTCAACCAAGACGGCAACGTTCGCGGCAACGTCTGTCACCTGTTTAACGACGGCACGTCCAGCAAGCTCATCCTTGAGAACGTAACGACCAAGAATGACGATACAAACTGGTACGCCATCCGCACCTTGCTCAATTTCGAAGAGCATAAAAAGACGGGCTACAGCATTTGGTCGGTCGACGACGACTCTGACAAAGATGGAAAGGTCATCCACGTATGGGGCGGCGAGTATGACAACAAGCCCAGCCGCGCTTTTGCGTTCGAGCGTCAATCAAACGGAACCTATATCATCCGAGACCGCACGGTCGAGAAAGAAACCGAGAAAAAAGACATTAAGTACCTGGCAATAGAATCGAACGGCGAAGACCAGGACAACAATAAGATCTGCCATAAGAGTAAGAGCATTCCGTGGGAGCTCGAACTTATCGGTTACGACATGAAAAAGAACGATGCCACGGTTAGCAGCCTCGACTGGATCACGTACAGCAGCTACATCGATGGGCCATGTTGGATGAAATACGTCGACGACAACAAGTTCCTCGACGAGCTGAGCATCCCAGGTACGCACGATTCGGGCACCTGCAGCGTGGACAACGACACTGAGCCCCAATCCTCGCAAGTAAAATGCCAGCAGGATTACATTCCCACGCAGTTGCTCGAAGGCATTCGCTATTTTGATATCCGACTCGGAAAGGGCGATGACCCCGGCATCGACCACGGGATTTTCTACCTACTCAAAAAAGACGGGAACTATCTGCATCTCTCCGATGTCATCGGGTACTTCAAAACGTTTTTGAACGAAAACCCGTCAGAAGCGCTCATCATGCTTGTATCACGAGGCAACGACGAGGCTACCGACGAAAGTGTTACGACGGCTTTCGCCAAGGTTTTGGACGACAACCCCAAACTGTTCTATACGTCGAGCCGAATCCCCACGCTACACGAGGTGCGCGGAAAGATCGTTCTGCTGCGTCGATTTAGGCTCGCCGGCAACAGTGTAAGCGGCCACACGTGGGGCCTCGACCTTACCGAATGGGATGACAAGATCAAGGCTCACTCCGACAGCGCCACTATGTGTCTCGTCCAAGACGCGCGGGGCTTTGAAGCCGCGGGGGAAACAGGCGACAAAGAGCCCTATTGCACCAAGGTATACGCCCAGGACAAGTACAAACTCACGGGAACCGACAAGCTCAGCTGGGTCGATAATGCGCTGAAGGAAACGACCGGGCGCACGCGCAACGAGGTAGATGTCGAGGACGATAACGGGGCCAAGGAGAAAGTCCTGGAGCGTTGCTGGTCTATCAACTACACCAGCTGCACGGGCTTGTCGCACGGAGGCAATCCTTTTACCTCGGCACGAGTAGTCAACGAGCATCTGTATAAGAGCCCGTACATCAATCCCAGCGGCATCGAGGATACAAAGTCAGATTACCTCAAGCACATTGGCATCATCGCATCCGACTTTGTTGATGCGGCGCTGGCCCGGAGCATCTATCAGCGCAATTACGATACGGAGCACAAGCAGACGGCTTCGTACTATCTCCCGTACTATCTCCCGACCCGCATGCGCATGACGTACGGCGACTCGCTGAGCGATGCCTCATTCCAGGATGGCAAGACCGTTGGCGAGGGTCATTTCCGCCTTGCCGACAGCAGCAACGCGCTCAACGCGACAGCTTCGGGCCATGCGTTTGCCATTGAATACGTGGATGTCGACGCCCTGGGCAACGAGACCGTTACGGGGCTGCAGGGCTCTGTGCCCATCGATATCGATCCACGCGCGCTGACGCCCCATTTTGAGGGACTCGAAGGCCTTAAGGCCGGCGAAGACGTGCGCGCCAAGATTGCGGCATCACTCGAGGGCAAGCTCGAAACCGATGCCTGCACGGCCCAGCTCGAGTTTGTGCACGACGCGAACGGCGCTCCGGGCACAGCAATGGCCGAGGGCGAAACATTTGCCGCAGGAACGTACTGGGTGCGCGTGAACGGTCTCTTGGGCAACGCGGCGCAGAACTACACGCTCGCCAGCGACGGAGCCGCAAGCTTTACCGTAGCGGCCTCGGACAGTGCTGCCGGCGCCGGCACCGGCAGCGGCACGGGTTCCAACGCAGGCAGCGCTGATAAGAACGGTAAGGGCAACAAGGGCAAGGGCTCGGGCGGAAAGCTCGCCGACACGGGCGACAGCTCTGGCGTTGCCGCCGGGCTCGCTGCCGCCGCCGTGGCGACAACGGTCGCCGGCGCGGCGATGCTTGCCAGTGACGGTGAAAACAACGAGGACGTTGTCGAATAGGCAAACCGGCCTTTTAGACACATCGACTCAATCGGGGGCGCAGAACACCGTTCTGTGCCCCCGATTTTTACCTTGGCCCGAACGCCGCTATCGGCTACATCACCATGTTCAGCGCGTTAACAAACTCCTGGGCCTTCGCACGGCTGTTCAGGCTAAAGACGCAAGCGGTCAACAGACGATTGCGCAGAAAAACATCGCGGCCTTTGATTCTATTGACGCCCGTAATGTCCTTAAGATAAACAATCTCGGTGTGCTTGCCGCCAAAAGTGCCCTTCTTGAGTACCTCAATGCGGTTAGGGTAGATCTTGACGTCTTTATACCTACCCGAACCTTTGTCCTGGAATAGCAGCGTGTTGTTGTCCATACACGTCACTCCCGTGGGGTTCGCTAAAACTGTCTCTATGGCCACATTTTAGTCACCGCAAGGCCCCATGCGATGATGTCAGACAGCACAGCAATTCGTGTCCGCGCGAGGCTTTAAACTAAATTCGATAAAGATGCATTCCACAAGAGGAAAGCGGGGCGACAGTGATGGGCGAACTGGTAAACCGTGGAGAATCGACAATCGTGCCCGAAGGTTTTTACAAGCAGGTCTCCTCGATTCTCAACGCCGCTCGCGACAAGGCCTATACCGCTGTTAACTTTGCGATGGTTGAGGCATATTGGGAGATCGGCAAGAGTATTGTTGATGAACAGGGCGGAGAGGAGCGCGCAGCATATGGAGAGGCATTGATTGCAGGCCTCTCCAGAAGGCTTACCGCGGATTTCGGAAGAGGCTTTGGCATCGCAAACCTTCGCAATATGCGTCAGTTCTTTCTTGCGTTTCCAATTCGCGACGCACTGCGTAGCGAATTGAGCTGGACTCATTACCGCAGGTTGATGCGCATTTCCGACCCTGATGCTCGCACCTGGTACATGAACGAATGCGCCGACTCTCGCTGGAGCACGCGCCAGCTCGAACGCCAGATCAACACCATGTTCCGCGAGCGCCTACTTGCCAGCAAAGACAAGGAGGCTGTCACCCAAGAAATCCAAAAGAGCGCCCCAGCTCGTCGCCCCGAGGATATCATCCGCGATCCATATGTACTGGAGTTTTTAGGTTTCTCGGACGATACTGCGTTTCGCGAGAGCGATCTAGAGCAGGCGCTCATCACGCATCTTCAGAAGTTCCTGCTGGAGCTTGGCCGTGGTTTCGCTTTCGAGGCGCGCCAAAAGCGCATCACCTTTGATGGGCGCCATTTCTATATTGACCTTGTTTTTTACAACTATCTGATGCGCTGCTTCGTGCTCATCGACCTTAAGACGGACGACCTTACGCATCAGGACCTGGGCCAGATGCAAATGTATGTGAACTACTACACGCGCGAGCTCATGAACGAAGGCGACAATCCGCCCATAGGTATCGTGCTCTGCGCGGACAAAAGCGATTCGATTGTCGAGTACACGCTGCCCGAAGACAACGACCAAGTGTTTGCGGCTTATAGGACAAAATGTGTGTCCCGATAGAACACCCGTTTCCATCCATTAATC
>URNJ01000107.1 GCA_900549215.1 uncultured Collinsella sp. | reverse complement strand
GCGAGTTCAGGGCCGCCGCCGTGGCGGCACTCGCCATCCTCAACACCGTGACGGCCAGCGCGGCGGGTATGGTCTCGTGGCTTGCCGTCGAGTGCGTGCACACTGGTCGCCCCACGCTGGTGGGCGCCAGCACCGGTCTGGTTGCGGGCCTTGTGGTGGTCACGCCCGGCGCGGGCTTTGTCGAGCCGTGGGCAGCGCTGGTTATGGGCCTGATCGTCTCGCCCGTCTGTTACTTGGCCATCAGCCATCTCAAGACCAAGTTTGGCTACGACGATGCGCTCGACGCGTTCGGTTGCCACGGTATCGGCGGCATCTTGGGCGGCGTGCTCACGGGCCTGTTCTGTGTGCCGGAGCTTTCGTGGACCGGCAAGGGCGGCCTGTTCTACACGGGTGACGTGGCGCTGCTCGTCTCGCAGATTTTGGGCATTGTGGTAACGGTCGCTATTGTGCTGGTGCTCGACTTGGTGATCGCCGCGGTGGTCAAGGCGCTGTTCCACGGCAGTCTGCGTGTGGACGAGGCCGATGAGGCGCTGGGCCTGGATGCGAGTCAACACGGCGAGAGCGCGTATCCCTCGTTCTCCGGACTCGATTAGCAGCACGGCTTTCCCAGGCACCCGACCTTGCCCCTCAAACCGTCGCTTGCGTACCGAAGTACGCGGCGCTCCTCTTTCGGGGCAATCTCGGGCACCTGGAAAACCCGTGCCACATGAATGAGCGGTTCATTTCTTTATTAAAGAGAGGAATTCATTATGAAAAAGATCACGGCTATCGTGCGCCAGGAGAAGCTTGAGGTTCTTAAAGACGCGCTGTTTGCTGCCGATGTTCGTGGCATGACTATCAACCAGGTGCAGGGCTGCGGCGCGCAGCATGGCTGGAAGGAATACGTGCGCGGCAACGAGTTGCTTGTCAACACGATCCCTAAGGTGCAGTTCACCCTTATCTGCGCCGATGAACATGTCGATGGTATTGTCGACATTATCTGCAACGCCGCCCGCACCGGTGCCGTTGGAGACGGCAAGATTTGGGTCGAGCCGGTCGAGGAAGTCATCCGCATTCGCACCGGCGAGCACGGCCCCGCCGCGGTATAGAATCGACCGCCTACCATCCGCAACGTTAAAATGCTGCAATGAGGCACAAGACTTGCGTTGCGGATGGACGGATTATGGGTCGTAATAAATATCCCGAGGAGACTGTCGCGAAGATTCTTGACGCGGCGCTGGAGCTATTCTGCGCACAGGGTTATGAGGGGACGAGCGTTCAAGATATCGTCGACCGCCTCGATGGCATGACCAAGGGCGCTGTCTATCATCACTTTAAGAGCAAAGAAGAGATTTTCAACGCCGCATATGATCGGGCAATGGCTCCGATTGTTGAGCAACGTCGCTCAACGCTTGGTATCGGCAATATGACCGGAGCCCAAAAGCTCAAGCGATTGTACGCGCCCGAGTCTGTCGTTCCGCAAATTGAGCTATGGGCACGCATGCATCCTGCGGCAGATCCGGTAAAAAGCTCGCGTCTACTGGCGATGCAGTACCAGGGTTCGTTTGACGAGTCGGCCGATGGATATCTCTTGTCGGTAATCGAGGAAGGCATCGCCGACGGCTCAATTGCGTGCGAATGCCCGCGCGAAGCAGCGGAGGCCGTATCGTTGTTAGCGAATCTTTGGCTGCTGCCATTGTTCCGTCCGCTCGAGCCCAAGGAGCGAATGCTTGCTCGCGCACAATGTTTGGCGCAGATGGCGGCCGCGGTGGGGCTTGATTTGGGAAATGAAGTGCTCCAGACAACGGCCCAGATTTGGGACGTATGGAACCGTGCCGGGTGGTAATATAGATACCAACGGTATGTAATTGATTTGTGAGGGTAGCCACGGCTGCCCTTTTCAAGTCATTAAATACATACTAACAGTATGTATTTGGGGGCAGGCTTATGGCTGAGATGCGAAGAATTAGCGTTTCATTGGCGCCAAAAACAGTGCGATCTATCAGGCTATTTGGTCTTCTTGTTGCACAGCTGTGTGCGTATTCGATGCTGTCGGCACTGTGCTTTGCGTGCCCGCTTTACTTGTTCGATTGCAGCGGCTCCTCAACGTTATATGGCGCCGTCGCGGCGATAGCGTTCATACCGGGCGTGCTCGCGACTCCGGTTGGCGGGATTTTGGCGGATCGGGGAAGACATCGCGGGGTTCTTGTGGTACTCGGCATTGTTCTGATGGCTGCATCACTGCTGTTTATCCCCATGAAGCGTTCGCTGCCTCTTGCGGTTGTCGTGGCAGCAATGCTTTGTGTCCAATATGGCATCCAATCGCTGCTGAAACCGATGCTTCAAATTGAGACGGTGCGCATGACGGGCCCAGAAAAGGTTGAGCGTGCCACTGCGTTGGTCTCGCAAATAACCATGGCGAGCAATATCTTGGGCCCTGTGGTCGGAACAGCCGTCTACGGATGCTTTGGAATCGATACTCTTTGCATGATCGCGGCGGTGGCGTTTGCGATGTCGTCGCTACTGTTTTGGGCCGCACTCAAACAGAATGCCCCCTCTGAAATGACGGGGGATAGCTCGACTCGTGTGGCATGCCAAAGCGAATTTCTGTCGGCGATTCGGTACCTGCTTCAAAACACCTCGTTGCACGCTGTGATTTTGCTTGCGGCTGTTTTGAATCTTGCGTTGGTTGGGTTAACGATTGGCGCCCCCGTAATTGTCACCAGGCATCTCGGCATGCAATCTTCCTGCGTCGGGATTGTTGAGGCGGCTATGGGGCTGGGCGGCCTTGCAGGCGGTGGCCTAGTCGGTATTTGGCCGAATCGGTTTTCTTTCAATGGCATATGTCGATACGTTGCGATGATCTGTTTTGGAGTCGTGCCGATTATTGTCGCGCTGCCGACCGGCGTTGACGTAATTGTGTTTGCCGCGCTTACAGTCGGCTCGGCATGGGTCATGGTGTGGACAAGCATTGCGTCGGTCGAAATCGTTGCATTCGTTCAGCGGACGGCGCCGACGGAACTCTGCGAAAAGGTGCTTTCGGTCGCATACATGGCGCTTTCCTGCGCAACGCCTATTGGTCAATTGGCATACGGATTCGCATATGATCGATGGGTGCCGGCGGCTGTGTTCGCAGCTATGCTGGTGGTACTGGTGCTGACGACGGTGTTGTTTTATCGCTTGAAAAGTCGCTCACGACAAACAATGTGACGTGCGTGGCACAGCGGTTTAGCGGAAGCGGCCGCTGCAGCGTGGGGTGCCCATGCGAGAACGTGCCTCTCCTTCGTCTAAAATATTGTGCAGACGAAGGAGAGGCATGCCCATGATCAAGATGTTTGCGAGTGACTTAGACGGAACGCTGCTGAACGCCCTGCACGAGGCCGACGGAACCATCCGCCGCGCCATTCGCGAACTGACCGAGGCTGGCCTGCATGTGGTTCCCGCGACCGGACGCTCGACGCTGCCGGTCGGCGAGCATGGCTTTACGGGTCTGGCGCTTGACGCCTGCTGCTCCAATGGGTCCATCGTGCGCGACAGCCATGGCGAGGTGCTCAAGACCTGGACCATCGATCCGCAGGTTACCGAGGAGCTGCTCAAGGCATTCCCGGACATTTGCTTTGATTGCTCCACACCCGATGGCATGTTCTCGAGCGGTTCGTTCGAGATGCATCAGGCGGGCTTTAAAAAGGACAGCCCCATCAAGCGTATTGTGATGCGCGGCATGCGTGCACGTGGCGGGTATCACGAGGAGCAGTATTTCGACCAGTCGATCGGCGATATCCTGCGCCACGACGTGTGCAAGATTAACTGCCGCGTGACCTCGCCCGAGCTGGAGCGCGACCTTAAGGCGTATTTGGCCGAGCGATCGGACCGCGTGGTCAACGCGCCGTTCGATCCGGTGATGTTCGAGATCACGGACGTCGCGTGCAACAAGGGCGAGAGCGTGGCCTGGCTGGCGGGCTACTACGGTATTGCCGAGGACGAGGTCGCGGTTTACGGCGACGGCGGCAACGACATTGCCATGCTCAAACGTTTCCGCCACAGCTACGCGACCAAAAACGGCAGCGATGCCGCCAAGGCCGCTGCGAGTGCAACTATCGGCAGCTGCATGGTCCACGCCGTCCCCAAACACATGCTCGCCACCATGCGCAAGCAAAACTCCCGCACCGTCATCGAATAATGTGACAAAGGGACAGCCCCTTTGTCACAGGTGACGCCGGTCTCTTAAAATACGAACAAACATTCGCATATCTAACTGCGCTTTGATAGAATTGATACTGTTGGCGGCAGTTCCATGTGCCGGGCAACGCCCTCCATCTGATGGGAGGTGATGCCCATGACCGATCTGATTGATTTTGTGAGACTTCTGACCGCTTTGGTCTCGTTCTTCACAGCGCTCGTCGGGCTTTCCGAGGCACTCAAGCAACGTTCGAAGCAACGTAAAAGGGGTCGCCGCCGCTAAGGCGTTGACCCCTTAATCCAAGCAACGGCGCTGCCCAGCTTTCCAGAACTTGGGCTGCCGTCGACACTATTCTACCCACGAATGACATTTTGGACAATCGGTAATGCCGCTCTAAAAGCCTGGCACAACCGGCACAACCTAGGCGGTCGCTGGATGTGACAAAGAGGCTGCCCCTTCGTCACATCCCAAATATTGCCTTTACGTGTTGATGCACACGGTGTGCAATAATACTCGCACTGTGCAATAGCGCACAGGTTGAGTAACAAGGAGGACGCTTGTCCCAGCTCGAGAAATGCGATCGCCGGTCCCTTCGCTCGCAGCGTGCTCTTCGCCAGGCGCTTGCCAGCGAGCTTGCCGAAAGCGGCGACCTTTCGCGCATTAACGTCGCGTCGCTCACCGAGCGCGCCGGTCTTACACGCCGCACGTTCTATTCGCACTACCGCGATATCCCCGACTTTATCAGCCAGATCGAGGACGGCCTGCTTGCCGAGATTCGCGAGCGGGTGGAGCTTATCACCGCAGCTCAATTACCCGATCTTTACCGCAACATCGACGAGCTCGAGCCGGCACCCGGTTCGGTTGAGCTGCTGCGCTATCTTGCGGCTAATCGCGACCTTATCGGGGCCCTGCTGGGCCCGGGTGGCGACCCCGCCTTCATTAAAAAGATCATCGATACCGCACGCGAGGCCGTGGTGCCGCGTGCACAGACGGGCATTTTGGGCTTGGCGCTGGGCACCTTCTTTGACTACTACGTCACCTATGTCGTGAGTGCCGAGGTCGGTATGATCCAGCGTTGGTTTGAGCGTGACCTTTCTGAATCGCCCGAGACCATGGCGCGCATTATGACGGTCATCGCCTTTGTGCGCCCCGGCGACCTGTATGGCCAACCCATCGATATCAACGTGCCGGAATACGGCATGAAGCTATTGAATCTGCAGCTCGAGGACGCGGTCGACACCGCCGCAACCGTCGAGTCCAACAACTAAGAGGAGAGACAATGAGCAAACTCGTCGAGGGCATTAAAGACCGTGTGGTCGCTGCCGCACGCGAGGCTGCGCCCGCCGTGGTGGACGCCGCGCAGAAGGCCGCGACCGCGGCTGCCGAGAAAGCTGCTGAGGCAGTTGCCGATGCCAAGAACGTGGCAGGGGAGACGTCCGTCGTCAGCGAGCCCGCCACCGCCGCTGAGCCCGTAGCCGCCGCCCAGGCCCCCGAAGGCGCGATCTTCAACCCCGAGGCCGCCCGCGGCAACCTGCACCTGGGCATCGACGTGGGCTCCACCACCGTCAAGCTCGCTGTGCTCAACGACGACAACCAGATTGTCTACGCCAAGTACCAGCGTCACCACACCGACGTCCGCGCTTGCGCCCGCGACTTGTTCGAGGGTGCCGCGACCGTGCTGCCGACGGACCAAATGACCTGCGCCATTACCGGCTCGGGCGGCCTGCTGCTGTCCCAGTGGCTCGACCTGGAGTTTGTCCAGGAGGTCATCGCCAGCAAGCGTGCCGTCGAGACCCTCATCCCGGCCACCGATGTTGCCATCGAGCTGGGCGGCGAGGACGCCAAGATCATCTACTTCGACAACGGCATCGAGCAGCGCATGAACGGCACCTGCGCCGGCGGCACGGGCGCCTTCATCGACCAGATGGCGACGCTGCTGAAAATGAGCGCCGACGAGATGGACGCCGCCGCCCAGCGGGCGGAGAAGACGTACACCATCGCCTCCCGCTGCGGCGTGTTCGCCAAGAGCGATGTGCAGCCCCTCATCAACCAGGGCGCCAAGGCGGAGGATATTT
>URNJ01000106.1 GCA_900549215.1 uncultured Collinsella sp. | reverse complement strand
CGGCATCATGGTCGAGACGCCCGCCGCTTCGCTGCTCGCAGACCGTCTTGCCGAGGTTGCCGACTTCTTCTCCATCGGCACCAACGACCTGATCGGCTACACCATGTGCGCCGACCGTGGTAACGACACCATCTCCAACCTGTACCAGGTGTACTATCCCGCCGTGCTCCGCTCGCTCAAGAACATCATCGAGAGCGGCGTGAAGGCCGGCATCATGGTCGGTATGTGCGGCGAGGCCGCTGCCGATCCGCTGCTCGAGCCGCTGCTGATCAGCTGGGGCCTGGAGGAGTTCTCGATGAGCGCTCCGTCGATCCTGCGCGCCCGCAAGACCATCAGCCAGTGGACCAAGGCCGAGTGCGACGAGCTCGCCGAGAAGGCGCTCGCCTGCAACACCGCCGCCGAGGTCAAGGCACTGCTCGAGTCCGCAGCTCGCTAATTTGGTATCAGAGGTAACCGCGTGGTTGGAATGGGCCGGCCACGCGGCCCTCACATATACAGGGGGTACTGTAAATGTTCTACACGCTAACCGCTAACCCGGCTGTCGACATGACGGTTTCGAGCTCTCCGCTCGAGCCCGACGAGAACGTCCGCACCGGCTCGGCCAGCTACACGGCTAACGGCAAGGGGCTCGACGTGTCCTTCGCCTTTAAGAAGATGGGCGTCGACACCGTCGCGCTCGGCTTCTTCGCCGGCTTCACGGGCAAGTTCATCGTCGAGGAGGTCATGAACCTGGGTTGCCTCTGCCGCCCGGTCTGGACCGACGGTATCACGCGCATTAACACCTACGTCAACGATGGCCAGCACGAGTACGGCATCCTGAACCCGGGTGCTCCGATCACGCCGCAGCACCAGGAGGAGCTCTACAACATCCTGGACACCGCGGGCGATCTCGAGTGCCTGATCGTTTCCGGCTCCGTGCCTCCCAAAGCTACGCCTGACTTCCTGGCTCAGGTCATGGAGCACGCTCAGGCTCGTGGCGCTGATGTCGTCCTGGACCTGTCCTCCGACAAGCTCAAGGAGCTCGCTCACAAGAAGCCTCTGCTCATCAAGCCGAACCATCACGAGATGAAGGCCATCTTCGGCGTGCCGGTCGACACCGACGACGAGGTCCGCGTTGCCATGAAGATGGCTCACGACGCTGGCGTTCAGAACGTGCTGCTCACCCGTGGTAGCCGCGGCGACGCTTACTTCTCCAACGGCGAGGACATCTGGTACGCCAAGCGTGAGTTCAACATCAAGCTGGTTTCTTCCGTCTGCGCCGGCGACTGCACCCTCGCTGCGTTCCTGCACAAGTGGTACAGGGATCGCGACAACGTCGAGGAGGCCATGAAGCTCGCTATGGCCACCGGCGCCAACGTTGCCGAGTCTGTCGGCATCGGCGACTTCGGTCACGTCGACGAGTACAGCAAGCGCGTTGCTGTCCGCAAGCTCGATCGTCAGTAATCGAAACGCGACATATTCGTGCGCATGTGGCGCCCCGGTTTCGGCTGGGGCGCCTTTTTGTTCCGCCACGGGGGAGAGGTGTCCTGCCGTACTTCATCGCTTCCACACCGTTCACCGAGTTGTCCTAGCCTTTTACCGATGCGTGGAATATACTTTCATTAACACGTTGCTTCGTGAAAGGAACATTCATGATTTACACGCTCACTGCAAATCCCGCCATTGACTACAACATCGCCTGCGACGGCCTTGCTGCCAATACCGTCACGCGTACCCGCAATGCCGTCTACACGCCCAACGGCAAGGGCCTCAACGTCTCGTTTACGCTTGACCACTATGGTGTCGACACCACGATCCTGGGTTTCTTCGCCGGCTTCTCGGGTGAGTTTATCGTTAAGGGCGCCGAGGCCCTGGGCGTGCCCGTCAAGCCCGTGTGGACCGACGGTATTACGCGCGTCAATGTGTTCCTCAACGCCGGTCCCGACACCGAGTACAACATGGTCAATGCCGGTGCCGCCATCAATGAGGCCAACGAGCAGGAGATGTTTGAACTTATCGATTCGCTCGATGACATGACCTGCCTGGTCATCAGCGGCTCGCTGCCCCCCAACACTTCCGAGGGCTTCTTGGCCGAGGTCCTGCGCCGTGTCAAGGCCAAGGGGGCCGAGTTCGTCCTCGACATCTCGAGCCATCAGCTGGCAGACCTCATTGCTCTGGAGCCACTGCTGATCAAGCCCAATGACGACGAGCTGCTTGACATCTTTGGCATCAAGGTGAGCGGTGGCGACGACGAGTCCGTCAAGGGCGCTATGGCCGAGCTGCACGCCAAGGGCGCCAAGAACGTGCTGCTGACCCTTGGTGGCGCCGGTGCGTACTTCTCCAACGGCGAGCATATCTGGTTTGCAAACCGCACCTTCGACGTCAAGCTGCTGTCGACGGTGTGCGCCGGCGATTCCTCGCTCGCTGCCTTCCTGTCCGTGTGGCACGACGCCCCCGAGCGCGTCGAGGACGCCCTGCGCCTTTCGATGGCCACTGGCGCCAACGTGGTCGAGTGCCCCGGTCTGGGTGATTTTGCCAAGGTGGACGAATATAAGAAGCACATCGAGGTTCGCCAGGTCTGCTAGTTCCGGCACCTTGTCTGAATAGTTTGATTATTTCGCATCCGTCTTAGACTAGGACGGATGCGTTTTTGTTTATCGGACTTGCGTGTGCAGTGGAGGCTGTTTCTTGCTAGACTTCTTGCAGACGCAATCGATAGCCAATTTGATAGTCGCAGGAGGCCATAGGCATGTGCAATGTTTCGCTCAACGGTACTCAACCGTCCGATGCGTCCCTGCGCGTCCTGCGCGCGCTTGAGGCGGCTGGTCTTGAGGCTTGGTACGTGGGCGGTTGGGTGCGCGACGCCCTGATGGGGTACCCCAGCCACGATGTTGATATGTGCTGTAGCGGCCTGTGGCAGGAGTCCAAGGCGGCGCTCGAGGCCGCTGATATTGCGGTCGTGGAGTCGGGTATTAAATTTGGCGGAATCACGGCTATTTCCGATGGCGAGCGTATCGAGGTCACTACGTACCGTCTGGATGGCTTTTACACCGATGGTCGCCATCCCCAGAGTGTGGAGCGTGCTGCCTCGCTCGAGGACGATTTGGCGCGCCGCGACTTTACCGTCAACGCCATGGCCTGGCATCCCGAGCGCGGGCTTGTCGACCGCTACGACGGCCAGGGTGACTTGGAGCGCAAGCTGATTCGCGCTGTCGGCGATCCCAGGCGTCGCTTTAACGAGGACGCCCTGCGCATGCTGCGTGCGGTGCGCTTTGCCTGCCGTCTGGCCTTTATGATTGAGCCCGAGACCAAGCGTGCGCTTGCCGAGTGCGCGCCGCTGCTCGATGCCGTGGCGCGTGAGCGTGTGGGTATTGAGCTCGAGGGCATTCTTTCGACCGGTCATGGGGGAGACGCGATGCTCCGCTATCCCGAGCTCATCTGCGCCGCCGTGCCCGAGTTGGCAGGGGGTCGCGGGTTTGATCAGCGCAGTGTCTATCATGCGTTTAACGTCTACGTGCATATCGCCCGTGTGCTGACGGTGGCGGGGGAGCTCGCGCTGTGTGACGGCGTCGCGCCCTCGTCGAGCCTTATGTGGGCGGCGTTTTTGCACGATGTGTCCAAGCCCGAGTGCTTCACGGTCGACCATGCCGGTAGCGGACACTTCTACGGTCATCCCGAGCTCGGCGCCAAGAAGGCGCGCGTCATTATGGATCGCCTGGCGCTCTCGCACGACTTGGTGCGCGACGTGTGTCTGCTCATCAAATACCATGACAAGCCGCTGCGCCCCGAGCGCTCCTGTCTGCTCAATATGATGCGCGCGCTTTCGGGTGAGGGCGTCGACACGGCCCGCCTGATTGACGAGCTCATGGACCTTAAGCGTGCCGACACACTTGGCAAGGCCCCGTCGTGCTTCTATTACGTTGAGACGATTGAGGAGATGCGCGCGATGGCGCACGAGCTGCTGAGGGCGGGGGAGCCCTATACGCTCAAGATGCTCGCCATCAACGGCGGCGACCTGATCCGTGCCGGAGTCAAGCCCGGGCCTGAACTGGGTCAGCTTCTCAACTCCGCCCTCGACGCCGTGATCGAAGACAACATTCCCAACGAGCGCGAAGCTCTTTTGGTCCATCTCAACTTGAATTAGCTACCCAGTTTACCTGCGTGTTCCATAACCTGCCGACAATTTTTCGGCAATTTGGAATTTCTTCTTGCGCTGATGTTTTTTGTCCCGTAATATATTTCCTCGCAGCACGGCAGTGCAGATGTCATGTGGCCCGTTCGTCTAGCGGTTTAGGACGCCGCCCTCTCAAGGCGGAGATCACCAGTTCGAATCTGGTACGGGCTACCACGCATCTGATACCCGGCCTTCCCATGGAAGGCCGGGTTTTTTATTTTCAAACAAGCGTCTGCAATTCCCGTTTGAACCAGAGCTTTGCGTTCTGTCTATGGTCCTTGCGGGTACAATATCCAAGATATTTTGACTGTTAGAAGGAGTCTTATGACGGAGTCCTCTCAGCATACGTCTAAGCCCCAGGTCGAGGTTGAGGCCTCGGGCGGAGATGACAATAAGAGCGCACGCCGCGGCGCCATCTTTATCGGCGTCGTGCTGGTGGGTTATATCGTCTATCTGGTGGTAACCGGGCAGATGGGGCAGTTCTGGGCCGCTATGTCGAGCGTCCAGGCGTCATGGCTCGTTGTCGCGTGTCTCTGCATGTTCATGTATCTGTTCTTTGGCATTGTGGCCTATGCGATCGCTGTCTGGCTCGACCCCAATTCACCCGTCGGCATTCGCGACCTGATCTCGGTCGAGGCGAGTGGCATCTTCTTTGGCAACCTCACCCCTATGATGATGGGCTCGACTCCTGCTCAGATCTACCGCCTGACCAAAGCGGGCCAAAATGTCGGCGAGGCCGGAGCCACGCAGTTCACGCGCTTTATCGTGTATCAGTTTGGCCTCGTTGCCTGGGGCGCTATCCTACTGCTTGCTCGCATGCCGTTTTTTGCCGAGCGCTATGGCGACATGACGCTGCTGTGCGTCTTTAGCTTTGGTGGACACTGCTGCATCTTGCTTGGCATCTTCGCCGTCGCTCTCATGCCTAAGACCGTCACGCGCGTCGCCCATTGCATCATCAATTGGCTCGAGCGCATTGGTGTCTCGGCCACTAAGATCGAGGGATGGCGCACGTTTGTCGATGGCGAGATCTACTCCTTCTCCGAGAAGTTCAAGCTTTCGGCCGGACATTTTTCTTCCATGTTGCTCACCGTGTTTATCACCATGCTGCAGCTCGCGTTTTTCTATCTGGTGCCGTATTTCCTGATGCTTGCCTTTGGCCACCACGAGGTCGACTTTTTCTCGGTCATGGCCGCAAGCGCCTTTGTCCAGCTGCTGAGCTCTGCGGTTCCCTTGCCCGGTGGAACTGGTGGTGCTGAGGGCGGCTTTGCATTGTTCTTGGGTCATTTCTTTGGGTCGGCTTCGACCGCCGGCTATCTGCTGTGGCGCCTCATTACGTTTATTGCGCCGACCATTTTGGCTGCGCCCCTGCTGGGACTTAAGAGCGCCCACAACGAGAGCATCCATGCGCGCTGGGATCGTGTGATGCGCAAGCTCGGCCGCACGCCTCAGACGCCCTCTGCGCCCACTAAGCCGCACCCCACGAATGCTGTTACCGTTGATCCCAAGAAGCGCGCTCAGAAGGCTTCTGGGACCGCTAAGCCGGCTCATAAAGCCTATGTGCGCCAGACAGGCGATGGTATTCGCGTATCTCCGTCGGCACTTAATAAGAAGAAGCATCCCAAGCCGCAGTAGGGCAGTCGTGCGTTCTTCATGATGCGGGGCATATTTGTGCTGTATGGGGGATAATCCTCTTACGTAGATTATCTCTCATCTGTTGATGAATGCTCGCATATCGAAGGGACACGCCCATGGCAACCAGCAAACCGCGTCTTGACCGCCGCATCGTTCGCAGCCGTAATGCCATCCTTTCGGCTTTCGAGCGCCTGCTCATGGAAAAGCCGCTGGCAGACATTACGGTGAGTGCCATCGCGCGCGAGGCCAATGTCGACCGCAAGACCTTTTACGTACACTTTGGTACGGTTGACGGCCTGCTCGATGCCATTGCCGTCGATGTGGTGGAGATGATTGTCGACTCGGTCGAGAAAACGCTTGCTTCTATGGACGGTGACACCAACGAGCGCGCTCTTGGCGCGGCGGCGACCTTCTTTAAAACCGTTAACGAGGCACTGTGCAACAACTTAGTGCTCAATCGTCAGCTGATCGAGAATATTCCGCTCGATGATTTCATGGCTCGTCTTCGTGCG
>URNJ01000105.1 GCA_900549215.1 uncultured Collinsella sp. | reverse complement strand
GCCAAGCTCGCCTTTACGCCGCTCGTCATTAGTGTGATGGAGCGTTCATTCCGCGTGGCGCGTGAGAACAACCAGACCTACGTGTCGACCGAGCACTTGCTGATCGGAATCGTCGAAGAGGGCAACGGCATGGCCATGGACATCCTCATGCGCCTGGGTGTGTCGTCCGCCTCCATCAAAAAGGCTATCGAGAAACTCACTGCCAAGGACCAGGACAAGAAGCGTCCGCTCGCCGGCGCCGGTGCTGGTCGTCCCGGTGCGGGCCTGCCGTTCTTTAGCGGCTCGGATGCCTCTCAGCAAAAGGGGAGTGGCACCGATACGCTTAAGCAGTTCGCGACCAACCTCACGCAGAAGGCGCGCGATGGCGAGCTCGACCCCGTGATCGGTCGCGAAAAGGAAGTCCAGCGTATGATGGAAATTCTTTCGCGCCGCACCAAGAACAACCCGCTCATTCTGGGCGACCCCGGCGTGGGCAAGACGGCCATCGTCGAGGGCCTGGCTCAGCAGATTGCAGCCGGCAACGTGCCCGAGAACCTCATGAACCAGAATATCTGGACGCTCGACCTGCCGGGCCTCGTGGCGGGCGCCAAGTATCGTGGCGAGTTTGAGGAGCGCCTCAAGAACGTGATCCAGGAGGCCACCGAGGCCGACGACGTCATCCTGTTTATCGATGAGATGCACACCATCATCGGTGCCGGTTCTGCCGAGGGCTCCATCGACGCGAGCTCCATGCTCAAGCCCGTGCTCGCGCGCGGCGCCTTCCAGATTATCGGCGCCACCACGGCCGAGGAATTCCGCAAGTACCTCACCAAGGATCCGGCCTTCGAGCGTCGCTTCCAGACCATCGATGTCGAGGAGCCGAGCGTCGAGGACACGGTCAAGATCCTGACCGCGCTCAAGCCGCGCTACGAGGAGCACCACCATGTGCGCTATACGCAGGGTGCTATCGAGGCCGCCGCGAACCTTTCCAACCGCTACATCCAGGATCGCTTCCTGCCCGATAAGGCCATCGACCTCATTGACGAGGCCGGCGCACGCGCTCGCATCGCCGCGAATCGCGCGCCCGAGCCGGTGCGCGAGGCCGAGCATCGCATAGAGGAGCTCAAGGCCGCCGCGCAGGAGGCCACCGAGAGCGACGACATGAACAAGGCCGCCGAGATCACCGAGCAGCAGAAGGCCGCCGAGATTGAACTCGCCGAGGCCAAGGCCGCCTGGACTGCCGAGCTCGACGCCAGCCCGCTCACCATCGATGTCTCTCAGATCGCCGACATCGTGTCCGTGACTTCGGGCGTGCCGGTGTCCTCGCTTACCGAGAGCGAGAGCCGTCGCCTGCTGCAAGCCGAAAGCGTGCTCAAGACGCGCATCATCGGTCAGGATGAGGCTGTCGAGGCAGTTGCCAAGGCCGTGCGCCGCAGCCGTTCGCCGCTCAAGGACCCGCGTCGCCCCGGCGGCAGCTTTATCTTCCTGGGTCCCACCGGCACGGGCAAGACCGAGCTCGCCAAGACGCTCGCCGAGTACCTCTTTGGCAGCAAGGATGCACTCATCAGCTTCGACATGTCCGAGTTCGGTAGCGAGTTCGAGGTCTCCAAGCTCATCGGTAGCCCTCCGGGTTACGTCGGTCACGACGAGGGCGGCCAGCTCACCAAGGCCGTTCGTCGCCACCCGTACTCGGTCGTGCTGTTCGACGAGATCGAGAAGGCGCATCCCGACATCTTCAACATCCTGCTGCAGGTGCTGGAGGAGGGTCGTCTGACCGATAGCCAGGGCAAGACGGTTGACTTCCGCAACACCGTGATCATCATGACGTCCAACGTGGGCGCCCGCGAGATTGCGCAGGATGCGAGCGTTGGCTTTGGCACCACCGGCGAGCAGGGTCTTACCTCGAGCGAGATTAAGGGTCGTGCGATGGGCGAACTTAAGCGCCTGTTCCGCCCCGAGCTGCTCAACCGTATCGACGACATCGTGGTGTTCCAGAAGCTTTCGGGCGAGAATCTGACCAAGATCGCGCACCTGCTGGTGGACGACCTGCGTCAACGCCTGATTGCCAACGGCATGAACATCAAGCTCACCGATGCGGCCTACGACAAGATTGTGGCCGAGGGCACCGACCTCACCAATGGCGCGCGTCCGCTGCGCCGTGCCATCCAAAAGCTCATTGAGGACCCGCTGTCCGAGGAACTGCTGGCCGGTGAGTGGGGCGAGGGCGATACCGTTCAGTGCGATGTGGCCGACGGCAAGTTTGTCTTTAGTCACGGCACGGGCGAGATTCCGGCACCGCGTCCGGCGGGCACGCTCGGTGGCGATACCGCCCCGGCGGCTCCGCACACCGGCAACGTCGCGCCCGTGAGCGGCGGCGTGACCTCGGGCCCCGGCGGCATGATGCAAGCCGGTTCCGGCGCGCTGTAGGGCGTGGCGACAATTTGATACGCGCAATCGAGGCGCTCCGGAAAGGGCGCCTCGATTTGTAGAGCTGCGGAAGTTGTGACCGTTACGCTATACGGTCCACCGTTAGCCGATGATGCGAGGGCGCTCGGCGTTTTCGACTGGTTTATGCACGCAAAGTCTGGGAATATACAAGTCGCATGTCTTACTGTCTAACCAGTTGCGCCAAGGAGGCACCATGGACTACAAGATTACCGGCTACGAGCCCGCCCAGCTGTTCCATTTCTTTGAGGAGGTCAGCGCGATCCCCCGTGGGTCTGGCAACGAGAAGGGCATCAGCGATTTCCTGGTCGCGTTTGCCAAGGAGCGCGGTCTCGATGTGTATCAGGACGAGGTCTACAACGTCATCATTCGCAAGCCCGCATCTGCCGGCGCCGAGAATGCCCCGACCGTGATGCTGCAGGGCCACATCGATATGGTGTGCGACAAGTTGGGCTCCGTTGAGCACGACTTTACGACCGATGGTATCGACCTGGTCGTCAAGGACGGCGTCCTCACCGCTAACGGTACCACCCTGGGCGCCGACAACGGTATCGCCGTCGCGCTTATGCTTACTGTGCTCAACGACGATTCGATTGCCCATCCGGCCCTCGAGTGCGTGTTCACCACCGACGAGGAGACCGGCCTGGTTGGCGCCGAGACGCTCGACAAGTCCCAGATCAGCGCCCGCACCATGATCAACCTCGACTCCGAGGAGGAGGGCGTTGCCACCGTCAGCTGCGCCGGCGGCGTCGTCGTTACCTACACCTGCCCCATCGTGCGCGAGCACAAGACCGGTAGCACCCTCACGCTCGACATTTCCGGTCTGTTGGGCGGCCACTCCGGCAGTGATATCAACCTGGAGCGCGGCAACGGAAACCTCATCATGGCCCGCATCATCGACCGCCTGATGGTCGCCGGCGAGCCCGCCATCGTCAGCTTCAACGGCGGCACCAAGGACAACGCCATCAACCGTGAGTGCAAGGCCGTTCTGGTCTATGCCGATCACGCTGCCGCCGAGGCCGCGGCCCAGATCGCAAAGGGCATCATCGCCGACGTCACTGCCGAGCTCGAGGTCTTCGACCCCGGCTTTACCTGCACCGTCGAGATTGCCGACGACGCCGAGGTCGAGGCCATGGACGAGAAGTCCGCGCTTGCCCTCATCCGCGCCCTGCGTCTTGCCCCTAACGGCGTGATTCGCCGCAACGTCGCCACCGACGGCTCCGTCGAGGTTTCCTCCAACATCGGCGTGGTCGCCACCTCCGATGACGAGGTCAAGATTATGCTGTCCCCGCGCTCCTCGATCACCTCGCTGCAGAACGAGTTCAAGGACCGCCTGCAGACGCTTGCCGATGTCCTGGGCTTCGACGCCAAGTTTGAGTTCGAGTATCCCGGCTGGAGCTATGCCGAGCATTCGCCGGTCCGCGAAGTCTTTGTCGAGAGCTATCGAGAGCTCTTTGGCTCCGAGCTGCGCATCGAGTCCATTCACGCCGGCCTTGAGTGCGGCCTGTTTGCCGAGGCTCTGCACGGCCTGGACGCCATCGCCGTGGGCCCGACGCTCTCCGATGTCCATACCCCGGACGAGAGCATGGAGCTCGCTTCTGCCGAGCGCTTCTACGAGCTGCTCATCGACGTCCTCAAGCGCCTCGCTGCGTAAAGGTTGCGCTAGCAGCAGTCCGAGCCACGTGCTAGCGGATTGCAAATGACATTATGAGAGGGGGCACCCGGTCTTTTGCGACGGGTGTCCCCTCTCTTTTGTTTGATAATTGCGAAATTAAGGCCACCTAGTCCATTTCTGCCTTGATGAGGTCGAGGGTGCGCTGGCAGTTTTCGCGGACGGGGCCGAGCATATGCTCGCGCAGGTCCGCCATGCCGGGCAGGTCGGCGTATTCGTCCATGACCTCTTCCATGCAAATGGGCACCTCGTAGGCGAGGTCCATCATGGTCGCAAAGCAAAACTTCTCGGATAGCCCGGCATCGGTGAGTGCCGCCTCCAGCGCGGGGTCGCCCATACCGTGGTATCGGCGGATAGCGCCTGGACCGATGCGCCCCACACGATTTTCGCCGCCAACGCTCATGGCAAGGCGCGCCCGGCGGCGCATGCGCTCGTATGCCAGCCCCGATGCGACATCGTACATGGGTGCGAGCGCCGCGTTTGTGCCTTTGCCAAGGATGAGCGAGTAGTTTTTAGCGTGTGCGTCAGGCGCTCCGATAATGGCGTTATAGAACAACATATAGGTAAAAAGCACAAGATTCATGTGGTGGGGGACTGTGTTAATCAGTCGTTCTTGGATGTCTCGTGTAGTTGGTCCTCCGTCGGCGGTGTATTTCTGGATTGGCAATACACCGAGCGCCTGGCAAAAGTCCTCCTGATGCAGCCTTTCGATATTTCCGCTGCTATTGACCATTCTGTCGTACCGTTCAACGACGAGCGCGGCTTCGTCTTCAAATGTGTAATAGGAGACGTTGGCAGTTGGAATGCCAACACGCCGAGCCGTTTTCATGCAGACGAATTCGTTTAAGGCCTGATGTTTGAACCCAACGACACCATTTTTGAAGATATGGGTAGTGGGGGATGACCCTAGACATTCGCACCATTGGCCATCATGCCAAGCTAGTGCAAATTTGCCTTGATTGCCGCCCAGGGACCAGCTTTCGTTGGAGCCCATCCATGTCTCTCTTTCGTCATCGCGAATTGCTTTGAGCTTGTGAGCGATTTGAGAATTGGTAAGCGGGCGGTATGCCGAGACCCTGCCGCGGGCGGCGTCTAATTGATCGGCTCGACAAAACTGAACGGCCCCCGCGCAGTCTAGACCGATATGGCACAAGAGGGCGACGGGGTTGTTGGATGCAACATCATGCTCGGTGGCAATAGCGCGACGCTGCTCTTGACTGTCGGGCAAAAGGCCAAATAGGAACGGGCGGACGATGCTATGGCCATACGTGCGATTGGAAAGCGGCATTGTTAGCGATAACGGTGCTCCGCGATAGGTTGGGGCGTATGCAAAGCTGCAGAGTCCATGCTCGTCTTGGCGGAGAGTGCCGGCGATTTCGCCACAAATGAGGGTCGCAAGCTCCATTTCTGCCATTTATTTCACAACCTTACAGCCAAAGGAGAGGTCTGAAGTGCCGGAAAGGCCTTGCTCGGCTGCGATTTGGGCCAGCAAGGCACCATAGAAAGCTGGCGTTCCTTGTCGAGCGGGTCGTCTGCCTACGCTTGGCTTTGGCAGGGCATTCGAGTTCGCGATAGGGAGGTTCGCTATCGTCATCGGATGTTCGGAGGGTGATGCGATGGAGTCGTTATCGCTTTGCGCAAAGAGACCTATGCCGAGTGCGTTAAAGACGGTCAACAGCTTGTCGAGCCGAATGCCCGTGGCATCTCCCAGCTCGAGCGATGCGAGCAGGCGCTCCGAAACACCGGCCTTTTTGGCGAGGGTGGCACGGGTGAGACCCTGAGTCTCGCGTGCCTGGCGCACGTAGATGCCAGCTTGGCGTGGTGTGGTGATGGGAAGGGTATCCACGGCTATCTCCTAACGTGCAGGCTTTTGCATCCTAGTATGACATGCAAAAGTCTGCATGAAAAGGCCTCATGCAAAACTCTGCATGAGGCCTTATACGGACGTTTAGTTTTGAAGGGTGTTTTACAGCACTAAAATCCCTAGGTGCTCCAGCAAAATCTTGAGGCCGATGAGGATGAGCACAACGCCGCCCACGATGGTGGCGGGCTTTTCGTAGCGCGCGCCAAAGATGCGGCCAATCGCCACGCCGGCAACGGAGAAGATGAAATCACTGTGCTGGAACGTGACGAGGTTTGTTTCGACACGCGGGCCGTTAAACAGCCCTTTGCCGGTCAGCTGGCCGCTGCCGATGGAGATACGTCCCTGCACCT
>URNJ01000104.1 GCA_900549215.1 uncultured Collinsella sp. | reverse complement strand
CCATTCGGCAGGACGAGGCCGACGAGCCGACCATATCCACCGAACAGTTTGGTGTCGTGGCACCGCTTCTCGCGCCGACGCCCGCGTTCGCAGCTGCTGCGCCCGCTGACGCCACGAACGAACTCGCACCCGTCGCAGATGCCTTCCTTCGCGCGCTGCTCGAGCACAACGCAGTACAGGCGGAATCGGCGGTAGTGCAATCGGGGCAGAGCGAGGACATGCTCGTCGATAGCATCAATGAGGCGCTCTTTGACCTGGTGGGTGACACCGTAATTGAATTTGGCGCGGCAGGACCGCAAATTATCGAGGACTACAAAGCAGACGTGAGAGGATACCTAGATCATGAGTGATACCGCATCCGCAGCACCCCGCGTGCCCAAGCGCGTCGCAGCCGTCATTCTCAACTCACTCAAGGGCGGCGTGGTCCCACGCATCGGCCTTCCCTACATCACCGTAGGGCGCGAGGTCGAAATCCGCGCCCTGCTCACCGATCTGAGTCTCATCGCCGACGGTGGCGCGAGCTTCCGCTTTCTGGTCGGTCGTTACGGCGCCGGCAAGAGCTTTTTGCTCCAGACCATCCGCACGCACGCCATGGGTGAAGGATTCGTCGTCGCTGATGCCGACCTATCCCCTGAGCGCCGCCTGCAGGGCGGCCAGGGTCAGGGCCTTGCCACCTACCGTGAGCTCATCCGCAACATATCGACTAAAACGCGCCCCGAGGGCGGTGCGCTCAACCTTATCCTGGATCGTTGGGTCGCCTCGTGTGCCGATGCCGACGAGTCTGCCGTCAATGCCCAACTGGCCCCGCTCGAGGAGATGGTCCACGGCTTCGACTTCGCCCGCATGCTCCGCCGCTACCGCGCGGCAGTATCCGAGGGTGATGAAGAGGCTATGAGCCGCGTGACCAAATGGATTCGCGGCGAGTACCGCACCAAGAGCGAGGCACGCGCCGAGCTGGGCTCCTCGACCATCATCAGCGATGAAGACTGGTACGACTACGTTAAGCTCATTGCACGCTTTTTGGTCTGCAGCGGCTACAAGGGCATGCTGGTGCTCATCGACGAGCTCGTGAATCTGTACAAGATTCCCAACGCCATCACACGCCAATACAACTACGAGAAGATCCTGACCATGTACAACGATACGCTCCAGGGCAAGGCGCAGTACCTGGGCATGATCATGGGCGGCACGCCAACCTCCATCGAAGACCGCCGCCGCGGCGTGTTCTCCTACGAGGCCCTGCGCAGCCGACTCGCTCAAGGCCGCTTTGCACGCGAGGACCTTAAGGACATGCTCGCGCCCATCATTCGCCTGCAGCCGCTCACCTATGAGGAGCTGCTGGTGCTCATCGAAAAACTCATGCAGATCCATGCCGGCTACTTTGGTTGGACGCCCACGCTTACCGAGAGCGACTTGGTGGACTTTCTCAAGATCGAGTTCGGTCGCGTGGGAGCCGACACGCATCTGACGCCGCGTGAAGTCATTCGTGACTTTATCGAGCTGCTCGACATCCTATGCCAAAACCCCGACGCCAACGTGGCCGAGCTGCTGCAAAGCGTCGGCGGCGACGCGCTGGCGCCGGCCGCAACAGGCGACACCGGCACCGCAGACGGCGACCGTAACTTCGCCGAATTCACCATCTAACCTGCCAAAAAGGGACAGGTTTATTTTGGCAGGTTTTATCTGGGCAAACGTCGAGGCAGTAATGTAGCAAGCCACTGCCCACCGCGTTGAGAGATTCGTTTTTGAAAGGAGGCCCCGTGAACGCCTTTGACCGCTACGCCCCGTTTATCCAAGACTTCATCTACTCCCACGATTGGGAGAGTCTACGCTCCATCCAGGTTGCAGCAGCTGATGCCATCTTTAACACTCAGGACAATGTGCTCCTGACGGCATCCACGGCATCTGGCAAAACTGAGGCAGCCTTCTTTCCCATCCTGACCGAGTTTTGGGAGAACCCGCCCGCGAGCGTTGGCGCCCTCTACATTGGCCCCCTCAAAGCGCTCATCAACGACCAGTTCGTTCGCCTCAACGACCTCTGCGAAGAGGCCGATATCCCCGTCTGGCACTGGCACGGCGATGTCTCGCAGTCGCACAAGGCAAAGCTCATCAAAAAGCCGAGCGGTATCCTGCAGATTACGCCCGAATCACTCGAGGCACTCCTGATCCACAAGCACATGGCGATCCCGCGTATGTTCTGCGACCTGCGTTATGTGGTCATCGACGAGGTCCACTCGCTCATGCGCGGTGACCGCGGCGGGCAGACGCTCTGCCTTATCGAACGTCTCTCGCGCATGGCCGGCGTGCAGCCTCGACGCATTGGCCTTTCCGCTACCATCGGCGACCCCGAGCGCACGGGCGCTTTTCTCTCACAGGGAACGGGACGCGACTGCGTCATCCCCCGCTTTGAGGAGCCGCGCCGCGTGTGGCGTATCTCCATGGAGCACTTCTACAACTCGGGTCCCCAGGCACAGCAGCGGGGATTCGAGAGCATGGGCCCTCAAGAGGCCGAAGTGCTTGCGTGCGAACGCATCGAGGCGGCGGCACCCGCGGCACTGCCCGCCGGCGCCCAAGACATGCGCCATAGCGGACAGCTCACACAAGAGGAGCGCCGCCAACGTCGCGAGCAGGCACGGGGCAAGGCTGCCCCCAAGGACAGCCGCACTTCCTCGGCCCCCGAGGGCGAAGTCGACATCCCGCAGGCAGCCGAGCAGGCGCTCCTCAACCCCACCGACACCGCGCCCGACAACGCCGATCCCGGCATGGGCTATATCTTCGAACACACCCGCGGGCGCAAGTGCCTGGTCTTTGCCAACTCGCGTGAGGAGGCAGAGGCCGTGTGCTCCATGTTGCGCAGCTACTGTGAAAGCCGGCACGAGCCCGACCGCTTCCTTATCCATCATGGCAACCTCTCGGCATCGCTGCGCGAGACGGCAGAAGAGCTCATGCGCGACGAGGAACAGGCACAAACGACCGTCACTACCTCTACGCTGGAACTCGGTATCGATATCGGCCGTCTGGAGCGCGCCTTCCAGATCGACGCGCCGTTTACCGTCAGCTCCTTTTTGCAGCGAATGGGTCGCACAGGACGCCGCGACCTTCCGCCCGAGATGTGGTTTGTCATGCGCGAGGAAGAGCCCGAGCCGCGCACGATGATGCCCGAGACGATTCCCTGGAAGCTCTTGCAGGGCATCGCGCTCGTACAACTCTATCGCGAGGAAAAATGGGTCGAGCCACCCGAGCTCGATCGACTCCCCTACAGTTTGCTCTATCACCAGACCATGTCGACGCTCGCCAGCGCCGGCGAGCTCACACCGGCCGAGCTTGCTCAGCGTGTACTCACGCTCAGCTATTTCCACCGCGTCTCGGCCGATGACTATCGCGTACTGCTGCGCCACCTCATCAAGATCGACCACATCCAGGTCACCGAGGGCGGTGGGCTCATCGTGGGTCTCGCGGGTGAGCGCATCATTAACAACTTTAAGTTCTACGCCGTATTCCAGGAAAACGAGGAGTTCACCGTTCGCAGCGAGTCGGCCGAGTTGGGCACGATCGTCAATCCGCCACCGCCCGGTGAGCGCATCGCCATCGCCGGACACTGCTGGATTGTCGAGGAAGTGGACTGGAGGCGCCACACCGTCTTTGCCACGCAGGTCAAGGGCCGGGTGCCGGCCTACTTTGGCGACTGCCCCGGCGACATCAATACACACGTACTCGAGCGCATGCGCAAGGCGCTCAACGAGCACGCGGCATATCCGTACCTTATGGGTAACGCACGGGCCCGCTTAGCACAGGCTCGTCATACGGCCGAGATTTCGGGTGCGGGAACCAAGCCGCTCATCAACCTGGGCGGCGATACCTGGGTGCTCTTCCCCTGGCTGGGCAGCTACGCCTTTTTGGCGCTCGAGCGCATGCTCAAGATTAAATGTACCGCGGAGCTGGGCCTTCGCGGACTCGACCCGTCACGCCCGTACTTTATGCAGTTTAAGATGAAGGCCGACGAGGAGACGTTCTTTGAGGTGCTCACCGCCGAGGCCGAGAAGGACTTCGATCCCATCGAGCTCGTCTATCCTGGCGAGGTGCCTTACTTTGACCGCTACGACGAGTTTGTTCCCGAAGAGCTCGTGCGCAAGGGCTTTGCCGAAGGCGTGCTCGACATAGAGGGCATGAAGCAGCGTGTCCGCAGCTGGCGCGACCACGCCTAGGACCAGTCTTTTTTTGGGACGGGGAGACTTACTTGTCGTGAAGGACGGTGCCGAGGAAGTCGGTGTCGAAGGGCACGGCTTCGGCAAAGGCATAGTCACCGTCGCTAGCGATGAGCAGGTAGTTCTCCTCGCCGCCGAACTCTGCATCGCCGCATGGGACCACCCAGGCGTGGGCGAATACCTCGAGTGCCGTGGCAGCGCAGTCGCGAAGGAACGTCACATCGCTCCCCTCGTTTGCGCTCACGATATTAGCCACGTAGATACCCCCGGGGTTCAGGCTGCCCCGCGCCAGACGCAGCGCCTCAACGGTCGCCAGCTCGCGCACGGGCTCGGCACCACCAAAGCAATCGCTCACGATCACGTCGTAGCGACGATGCCCCACGCTCGTCACACCCAGATACGAGCGAGCCTCAGCGGTAATCACCCGCAAGCGGTCGCCCACCGCGCGCTCCAGCTCGTCCAGGTAGAACCAGCGGCGCGCTAGGCGCGTAATCTCTCCGTCATACTCGATAACGTCCATGCGCAAGCTCTCGTGCGACATCAGCGCAAACTTGGGATAGGCAAACCCGCCGCCGCCCAGCATAAGCACACGGTCGATACCGTGACCATAAGCGTCACGCATTGCATCCTCGGCCTCAAACGCATCGTCAAACGCACGATAGTACGCAAAGACGGGCTCCGCCCAACGCTCGCCAACGTAGCTTGCGCTTTGGTAGACGCCGCCTTGCACCAACACGCGAATCTCATCGCCGCCCTCATCGTGCACGCGTTTCACACGCGCCAACCCATTGCGGGTTCGCGCAACCTGCAGACAGGCAGCACGAACAGCGACAGCGGCCGCACCAAGCGCTGCGGCTCCCAGGGCAACGCCGGCAACGACGCCGGCAGAAACACTCGGCTTGTTCATTTAGAGCTCCTTTTGCAGATAGAGTCCGTGGTCATAAAAACCCAAATGGCGATAGTACTCGCGCGTACCGATCGCGCTAATCACGTTGATACGCGCATAGCCCGCATCCCGGGCAATATGGCACGCACGCTCCACCAGCGACCGTCCCAATCCATGGTGCTGCGCCGCCTGGCCTTGATCCCCCACGCGCGCCGCCATGCCATACACGTGCACCTCGCGAATCATCGCCTCCTCCGGCCCCGTTGGCAGCTCGTCCGCGTGCGTGGCAACAAACGAACGGTCGGGCAGCGACAGGCGCAAAAAGCCGGCGATCTTGCCTTCGGGAGTCACCCACTGCAAAAAGCGCTCGTGCGTCACCGGCGTCTCGTACGTCACTTCCTCGTCAAGGGTCAACTCATCCAGGTCGGCACCCGCCGTGCTGATCTCGCGATAGCGAATCTCACGCACCGTCGCACCGTCGCCCCGAGCAGCCAGGCGGTTCTCAACGAGCTGACGCAGGTTAGGTTTCTTGTTGCCCACCATAATGTCGTCGGAGCTAAAGTCGCGGATCATGCGACTGATGCGGCAGAATGCCGGCGTCACCACGATGTCATCGGCCAGTACATCGAGCAGCTCTTCCTCGGTATAGGGGCGCCACTCGCCGCGCTCGTAGCAGCCCACCAGGCGCGAGCCCTCGATGAGCGCACACGGGTAGACCTTGACCTCGTCGGGCATAAAGGCCCCCTCGGTCATAAAGCACTCGTAGTCGCGCTTGTCCCCCTCGGGCGTGGCGCCCAGCAAGTTGAGCATAAAATGCGCGTGGATCTTAAAGCCAAACAGGCGTGCAAGCGAAAACGCACGCTCAATCTGAGCGACCGTAATGCGACGCTCGTTAATGTCGAGCAGATGCTGGTCAAGGCTCTGGATGCCCATCTGGATCTTGGTGCAGCCCAGGCGGCGGATAAGCGTGAGGGCCTGCGGCGTTACGGCATCGGGGCGCGTCTCGATAACGAGCCCCACCACGCGATGCTTCGCCGTCTCGTTGATGTGCTGCTGACGTTCAAGCTCCTCCATCGTAGCTGTCTGCCACTCGGCAACCTCGCCCCACGGCGTGCCGGGGCCGTACAGACGACGCACCGCACGGTTATAGCCGCCCACGGCAGTATCCACACGCCCCTGCTCGTCGGCAACGCCGGCAGCAAGCTCGACCTCGTCGGTCGCAATACCGGCAGCCCGATAGCGCTCGCGGCGCTCCGCCACCACCGGCGGCAGCGCATCGGCGGGAGCGTCATCGAGCAGG
>URNJ01000103.1 GCA_900549215.1 uncultured Collinsella sp. | reverse complement strand
GTGGGCTGTGCTCCGGCCGCGCGACGAAAAAGGCAAAGCCCGCCGCCGGCACCTCGATACCGTCGCCAAATGCGCCGGTAAAGATGGAGTCATAGCGTCCGCCCGAACCGACCGGATCGGGCAGCCCGCCGGCATAAGCCTTAAAGACCAGGCCCGTGTAGTAATCGAAAGAGTTCATGATGGAGAAGTCGAACGACAGCACCTGGGCGTCCTCGGGTGCCAGGCCCTCGACCAGGGCACGCAGCTCGCGCGTCAGCGGCGCGACGATACCGGCGGCCTCCAGCAGCGCGTCCACGCGGTCGAGCACCTCGGCACCACCGTGCAGGCGCGGCAGCTCGCTGATGGCAGCCTTGACGGCATCGGACTCGGTGCTGACAGCCACACGGGCATCGAGGCCCACAAAGTCGTTGGCGTGCACGCAGCGCAGGGCCTCGGCGGCCAGTTCGCGATCCTTGCACGCCGCGAGCAGCTCCTTAAACGGACGCACGCTACCTGCGATAATGCGTGCATCGGGCAGCGACAGCTTGCGCACCGCCTCGGCCACGAGCGAGACAATCTCGACATCGCCCGCGGTATCGCCCGCACCGATAAGCTCAAAGCCCAGCTGTGTAAACTGGCGCGAGCCGCCGGCATTGCGCTGACACTCGCGGACCACCGGTGCCTCATAGCGAAGGCGCAGGGGCAGATCGGCCGCACGCATGCGGGTCGAAACCAGACGCACGATCGGCAATGTGTTGTCGGGACGGACCACCAGCAGGCGGCCATCATCGTCAAAGAGCTTAAACGGCGTGTCCGCAATGCGGCCGCCCTCCTCGAGCGAACCCTTGTCCTCGAGCAGCGGCGTTTCGACCGGCAGGTAATGATGCTCCCTAAAGCAGCCCTTCACCGTCAGCGCAATCTCCTCGCGCGCCTGAGCCTCCTCGGGCAATATGTCCCGGAATCCCCACGGTGTGGCCGTCATCTGGTGAGCCTCCTCATGCTGTGTTTCATATAGAGCAGAAGACCGGCATAGCTCCGCCGGTCTTCTGGGTACTTTAGCATACTAGAGTGTTTGCGGGGAGAATCGTCCTCCTCGGCTCACACCGTATTCATTTGGAAACATAGGGCAAGCGGTTAGCAGCAGTCTCTTGTCACAACGCAAAAAGGGCGCCCGCGCAATTGCGGACGCCCTTGTGCAGGGTCGAGATATCAACCAGCCAAGATATCGGACCCGTGACCAGCTCTTAGTAGTCGAACTGGTGGTAGTAGCGGCGGTACTTGAGGTTGTGCTTGGTGACCAGCTCGTAGTTGCGCGCGAGGCGGTCGGTGGTCAGCACGGACAGGATCCAGGGGGACACGATGACGCGGAAGTCGTCGTCCAGGCCCGGGATCGCGTACTCGGCGGTGTCGATGATGACGTAGTCCTCGTCGCCGGTCACGCCGCTGGTGAGGAAGGCGCGGACGCGCTCGTCGAGGGCGCGGCACTCGTCCTCGCCCATGAACAGGAACACCGGGACGCCGGGCTCGAGCAGCTCGAGCGTGCCGTGGAAGAAGTCGTGCGAGGTGATGTGGCGGATGCGCTTCCACTGCATCTCCTCGAGCAGGCACATGGAGTACAGGATGGTCTCGCCCCACAGCGCGCCCGAGCCGATGAACATGGTGTAGTCGGCCAGCGCGTACTTCCTGGCGAGCTCCTCGGCGCGCGGCTCGAAGCGCTTGCGGATGTCGAGCATGTCCTTCCAGACGTCCTTCGTCTGCTCGATGAACAGGTCGAACTTGGGGAAGCAGCCGCGGCGGTTGAGCAGGCGCAGGCCGAAGCAGTCGGCGAGGTAGTAGCCCTTCTCGCAGCCGCCGGCGCCGTGGTCGGAGGCCATCATGACGCAGTTCTCGGCGCCCACGGCCTGCCCGATCTTGCCCTCGGGGTTGGTCATGGCGAAGACGCGCACGCCCATCTCCCTCATCTTGCCGACGGCCTCGAGCACCTCGGGGGTGGTGCCGGACTCGGAGGCGGTCAGCACGACGGACCTGTCGGTCATGCGCTTGTGGCCCATGACGTTCCACTCGGCGGCGTGGATCAGGTAGACCTCGAGGTCGCGGTCGCCGAACTTGTTCATGAGGTACTCGAGCTGCATGAACTCGTCCCAGGTGCCGCCGACGCCCATCAGGAAGACGGCGTCGTAGCCCTCCTCGTGCACGCGGTCGGCCAGGGCGGTCATCCGCTTGCCGGCCTCGTAGACGTTCCTGCCGTCCTCGAGGTAGCCCTCCTGGTCGAAGTGCATGATCTCGATCTTCTCGGTCTCCTTCATGTGTGTCCTCCCATCACATGTGCGCAATTCTATACATCGCGCTTCTTGCTGATACCAATTATAGCCATACGATTGCTTGTTATTTAATACCAATCCAAACTCACGGAGATTTGCGGCGAACGGTCGGTTTCCTCGCCCGAGTGGTATTACAACGCCAATAGTTGTCTATTTCGAGCGCTACTGCCAACGGGCTCCCCACAACTCGCCAGCTATAAAAGCGTTGCGCCAGACCCGCCCAAGCGTTTCCGGCGCAACCGCGCAGTTTAGTTATTCGGCTTCCATCTCCGCTGTCACACGGCGATACATCTCGATAACCTGAGTCGTCGCCTCGGACGGATCCTGATAGTAGCGGCCGTCACACGTCTCGGCCGAGACATAGCCCGTATAGCCGTGGCGCATGAGTGCCTCGAGGTCGGCACGCATATCACGCTCGCCGTCGCCCCAGGCAAGATGCGTCGTGCCACCGCCCACATCGACAAAGTGGGTGTGAACGATCTTGTCGCCCAAAACCTCAAAGTAGCCGTCGATTGTGTCGCCGGCAACTTCCATGGCGCCAAAGTCGATACATGCCTTCAGGTTGGGGCGATCGACCGCCTCGAGGATGCGCGCGACATCCTGTGCCGTATTGACCAGCACGGACTCCGACGGCTGCAGTGCCTCGAGCGCGACGCGAATACCGCGTGTGTCAGCGTAGTCGCACACCGAGCGCAGCATGGCGACGCTGCGGGACCAGGCGTCCTCAGCTGGCTCGTCCAGATAGGCCCAACCACTCGTCACCAGAATCTGCGGCACGCCCAACTCAACGGCAACGTCGATCACATTCTTAAAGTACGAGAGGATGCGTTTTTGGCCCGCCTCACCGCGCACCGCGACGTTCCACGGCTTGGGGTTGTTCTGCTCGGGGCACACGCACACGATCTTGATACCGTATTGGGCGGCAAGATCGCGAATCTTATCCACCGAATCGTGCTCATGGCAATCCACATACAGGTGCATCGAGCCGGTCCACAGCTCGATATTGCGATAGCCGGCCTCACCTGCAGCCTTAAAAAACGTCTCGATGCTGTAGTAACGATGGTTGATGTTCATGAGCGAAAGCTCGGGTACGACCATAGCCCTCCCCTTTCGTACGGAGTTTTAAAAAACAGGGGGCCGCCGCAGATGCGACAAGCCCCCCAAAGATCGACGCAACCGTTAGACGCGATGGAAGCGCGATTCGAACATATTAGGCAAGCACGCCAAAGTAAGCGCCGATGATGCCCACGACCATGGTGCAGAGGATCAGGACCATCGGGTTGATCTTCTTGGAGAGCAGCCAGTAGTAGAGCCAGAAGGCGGCCATACCGAGCATACCGGGCATGATGCCGTCCAGGATGTCCTGGAGAGTCTGGGCGGAGTCGCCCTGACCAATGGCGATGGGCAACGAAGCCCAGAACATGTCCTTGCTCATGGCGCCGACGACCATAACGCCGACAATGCCGACGCAGGCCATGATCTTTTGCATCAGGCCGGTCCTCTGAGCCTCGTCGAGGAAGCCAATGCCTAGCTCATAACCCTTGATAGCGCCAAAGATACGAATCAGGAACGCCGGGATGTTGTAGACGAGCAGGAAGGCGATGGGGCCAAAGACGTTGCCGGCCTGGCACAGGCTGATGCCCACGGCAGCGGCGACGACGCGCAGGGTGGACAGGAAGAAGGAGTCACCCAGGCCGGAAAGCGGACCCATGAGGGCGGCCTTGATGTCGTTGACGCTCTCGGGCTCAACCTCGCCACGAGCGACCTTTTCTTCCATGGCCATCGCGATGCCACCCACGAAGGGAGCGAGCTGCGGGGTGATGTTGAAGAATGCGCTGTGACGATGCAGGGCCTCGGCGTAATCATCGGGACGGCCGGCATAGATCTTCTTGAGCATGTTGGCGACCATCAGGCAGAAGGCAATGTTCATCTGCTTGTAGTAGGTCCAGGAGAATTCCATGCCCAGGGCGCCGGTGTTCACGGCGCTCTTAATGAGGTCGGAGCGAGTAATCTGGTTCTCGGAATTAGAAGTCATCGTCCTCATCCCCTTCCACAGAAAGCTGGGACTGGGCGCCACCAAGGCCCAGCAGGTCGTACTTGTCGATGCCGATGATGATTGCGATCAGGGCGACGCCGAGGACGGGCACGTTGGCATAGGAGCACAGCAGGAAGCCCAGGAAGTAGAACGGCACGAGCTGCTTGGTAAGCACCAGACGGCCGAGCATGGCGAAGCCCATGGCAGGCAGGATGTTGGCTGCGACGCCAAAGCCATCGAGGACGAACGTCGGGATGAAGTCGAGCAGGCCCTGAACGGCGTCGGCACCCAGATAGAAGGAGACCGAGCACAGGATAAAGGCCAGGACGACAATCACGAGACCGATAATCCAGTGCATAGCGTAGATACCCTTGAGGTTACCCTTGCTGGCAAAGACGTCGGCACGGTCGACCAGAAGGGGCATACCGGCGTTGACGACGTTCTTAATGGCCAGGCACAGAGTGGCGATGGGCATCGCGAGCGCGATAGCGGCCTCGGTGCTCTGACCCAGCTGAATAGCGAAGGCGCAGGCGAGCACACCGCCAATACACTCATCGGGCGGCACGTAAGCGCCGATGGAGATTGAACCCATGAAGAGCAGCTCGAGGCTCGCACCGATGGCGAGGCCGGACTGCAGGTCCCCGAGGACTATGCCGACGAGCGGGCACAGAACGATCGGGCGGAACGCATAGAGCGTACCGAGCTGATAATCGAGCTTACCGAAGGCAGCGATAAGTCCGATGAGGATCGCTTGAACAAGCATTGTTCCTCCCTTTGATCCCTCTTGGATCCGCGCGGCGATTCCCGACTTGTCAGCGCGCCCTTTTCCATGCCGACAATCGCCTAGACAGATCCAGCTTGTACCGGTGTGCTGTTAACACCTAAACCGGTGCAAATGATTTGATACCAATTATATAGTCATGAGAAAACTATTTAATACCAATCGCTCAACGGGCGTGTACTCCCGGTGAACGGTAGATGGGGGTAACGGGTAAAGCGTTTATCCGGTACGCCCACGAATAGGGGCGGCGCCGTGCGCGCCGCCCGTGGTTCTCAATTAGAGGGCGCTTAGGGCATCGACCTTGGGGTCGTCGGCCAGAGCGCGAATCTCGACCTCGACACCGCGGCCGACGAGCTCACGAATGTCCTCTTCCTCGGCAGCAGTCACAAAGATCTGGCGGGAGATCTTACGGGCATCGGGACGCTGCTCGTCCTTGGACTTGGTGTTGCCCAGGTTGATGGAGGTGATCTGCGGGCAGCCGTCGACAAGCTGCTTGGCCTCGGCGATGCTGGCGACGCAGATGATCATCTTGTACTTATCGGTAACACCGGAGTTGATGGCCTCGATGGCGTGCTCCATGTCCTTGATGACGAGCTTGACGTTGGCCGGCTTTCCCATCTTGAGCGTAGTCTTCCAGACGGGATCGTTGGCAACCTTGTCGCCAACGCAGAAGATGCAGTCGGAGCCCAAGCCCTGGACCCAAGAGACGGCCACCTGGCCATGAAGCAGACGATGGTCGACGCGAAGCAGTTGAATCATGATTGACCCCCAAAGGTCTCATGCCGGAAACCCGGCCCCATTAATAGCAGGCGGTGACTAGAACTCTTCCTCGTCATCCGCATCGGTCAGCAGGTCGTTGACAAACTTGACGCGCGTGTCGTCAGCCGCGAGGATCTCGCGGATAACCTGATCGGCGGGAGCCTCCTGGTCCGAAAAGAGCAGCTGGATCAGCAGCGGCAGATTCATGTTGGCAACCAGGTAGGTGTTGGGGCGCGTCTGGACGATCTTGGTGAACTCGTTGTTGACGCTGCCGCCAAACAGGTCGGTGCACACGATTACGTCGTCGGCGGGGTCGAAGGTCGCCAGGAGCTTGGCGGCCTCCTCGGCGACGTCGGTGCGGCCGTCGACAAACATCGACAGGTCGTGGACGTTATCGCGCGCGCCCGAGAGCAGCTCGGTGCTCTCTTTGATGCCGGTCGCAAAATGCGCGTGGCTGGCAAAGATGTATTGCCTCATTGCGGTTTCCCCCAAATGGAATTAGTAGTCGAACTGGTGGTAGTAGCGGCGGTACTTGAGGTTGTGCTT
>URNJ01000102.1 GCA_900549215.1 uncultured Collinsella sp. | reverse complement strand
GAACTTAGCCTCGGCGTCGTCACGCGAGAAACCGAAGGTCGTCTGGGTGAGGTCGTTGGTGCCAAAGCAGAAGAAGTCTGCGTAATGGGCGATCTCGTCGGCGACCATGCAGGCACGCGGCAGCTCGAGCATCGTGCCCACGGGAATGTTGAGCTCGACGCCCTCCTCGGCGGAAACCTCGGCGATCACGCGCTCGATGACCTCGCGGGTCTGGACATGCTCCGCCGTGATGGAAACGAGCGGAACCATGATCTCGGGGCGCGGGTCGACGCCTTCCTTGATGAGGCGGGCAGCAGCCGTGGCGACGGCGCGAACCTGCATGAGCGGCAGATCGCAAAAGACGACTGACAGGCGCACGCCGCGCAGGCCGAGCATCGGGTTGGACTCGACCATGCCGTCGATACGACGCAGGCGGGCGCGCAGGACGGCAAGCTCTTCCTCGCTGGCGCCAGCGGCTTCCTTCTTGGTGATGGCGACCTCAAGCTCGCGAGGATTATCCAGGAACTCATGAAGCGGCGGATCGAGCAGGCGAACGACCACATCGCGACCGGACATGGTCTTAAACATCGCCAGGAAGTCCTCGGTCTGAACCTTGAGCAGGTCGGCCAGGGCCTGCTGCTTCACGGCCTCATCGTCAGAAAGGATAAAGCTCTGGATGATGTTCTTGCGATCGCCCAGGAACATGTGCTCGGTGCGGCACAGGCCAATAGCCTCGGCGCCAAACTCGAGTGCGAGTGCAGCATCCTCGGGATTGTCGGCGTTGACGCGCACATGGTTGGCATGGCCACAGGTCTCGTCCAGGCGAATCTCGTCGGCCCAGGACAGGATGGTATCCAGATCGCCGGTGAGCTCGGCGGAGACCAGGTCAACGGCGCCGTCGACGACGATGCCCTGGGTGCCGTCGATGGAGATGACATCGCCCTCGCGCAGCACGCGGTCACTGCCCTCGATACGCACGACCTTCTCGGCGGCGTCGATATGGAAGCGCTCAACGCCGCAGACGCAGGGCGTACCCATACCGCGGGCGATAACGGCGGCATGGCTCGTCTTGCCACCGTGGCTGGTCAGGATGCCCTCGGCGGCGACCATGCCCTTCAGGTCGTCGGGGTTGGTCTCCCAACGAACCAGAATGACCTTGCGACCCTCGGCGGAACGCGCGACGGCGTCGTCGCTCGAGAACACGACCTCGCCCACGGCGGCACTGGGGCTGGCATTAAGACCGCTGGCGAGAGCCTCGTACTTCTTGGAGGCGTCAAACTGCGGGTGCAGGAGCTGGTCGAGTTGCGCGGGATCGATACGGCTCACGGCCTCTTCGCGTGTGATCAGGCCTTCCTCGACCATTTCGATGGCGATGCGCAGGGCGGCGGTGGCGGTGCGCTTGCCCACGCGGGTCTGGAGCATCCAGAGCTTGCCCTGCTCGATGGTGAACTCGATATCGCACATATCGCGGTAATGATCCTCGAGCGTCAGGAACACGCGCTCGAGCTCCTCACCTGCGGACTCGAGGCCCGGGGTGGTCTTGAGGTCGGCGATGGGCTCGGTGTTGCGGATACCGGCGACGACGTCCTCGCCCTGGGCATTAACCAAAAAGTCACCGTAGAACTCCTTGGTGCCGTCGGCCGGATTACGCGTAAAGGCGACGCCCGTCGCAGAGGTCTCGCCCTTGTTGCCAAAGGCCATGGCCTGCACGTTGACGGCAGTACCGAGGTCGTCGGAAATGCCATGCTGCTTGCGGTAGATGCAGGCACGCTCATTCATCCAGCTGCCAAAGACGGCCTGGATTGCAAGGCGTAGCTGAAGCTCCGGGTCGTGCGGGAAGACGGGCTTGCCGTCAGCGACCTCGAGCTCGGGATACAGGGAGGCATCGACGTTCTCGGAGAAGATGCCCTTAAAGGTCTCGACGAGTTCCTGCAGGTCCTCGGCCGAAAGCTCGGAATCGACGCGAACGCCGGCGACCAGGCGGGCCTGGGTCAGGGCGTTCTCGAACAGGTCGGCGTCAACGCCCATGACGACGTTGGAAAACATCTGGATAAAGCGGCGGTAGCTATCCCAGGCAAAACGCGGATTTTGCGTCTGGGCGATGAGACCCTGAACGGAGTCGTCGTTGAGGCCCAAGTTGAGAACCGTGTCCATCATACCGGGCATGGAGAACGGAGCGCCCGAGCGAACCGACACGAGCAGCGGATCATTATCGTCACCGAGCTTCTTGCCGCAGCGGGCCTCGAGGTCTGCCTCGGCGGCAACGATCTCATCGAGTGCGCCCTCGGGCCACACGTTACCGGCGCCGGAGTACTCGACACAAGTCTGGCAGGTAATGGTAAAGCCACCGGGAACCGGCAGGCCGATACGGCTCATCTCGGCAAGGTTAGCGCCCTTGCCGCCAAGCACGAAGTTCATGGACTTGTCGCCCTCGGTGACACAGGTGCCCTGGGCGTCGGTTCCAAAACGGTAAACCCTCTTGCAATCGCTCACGATACTTCCCCTTCCATGCGCTCTCGCGCACGACCGTGGTAACGAATCGACCCGCCGGATGCGGGCCGTGAGGGTACTATACGGCGGGCATTGAGCGGGCTTGCGTAGAGGGCGCGGGGTTTGGTAAACGTGGTAAATGTGACGGTAAACGGTAGGTAAAGGTGGTTACCTTATGAAGATACCAATGCAAGAGAATTGCAGGTCAAATGCAAGTTCTTTGCTAAATCGCTTTACCAATATCGTGCATTATTTTTAGGTAGTCTTTTTGAGACGGTGCATTTTTAGCTACCGAAATGAGTTAACTTTGCTGGGCTCGGCGGGCGGCGCGGCGGGCGCGGGCTTCTTGGATTTCCTCCAAGTGGCTGATGATCTCGGAGGCACTCTCCTCGATCGCCTTGCCGTCGGTGCGCACCACAAAGCAACCCAGACGTTTCATGAGGGCACGAGCCTCCTCGAGCTCACTGCGCACACTCTCGGGCTCGGCATAGGAACCGGCAACGGCACGGGCATAGTCGTCGCCCAGGCGGCTATCGCGAATCTCGGAAATCACATCGACGGTCGAAATCAGACCGAAGAGACGCATAGGATCGACCTCGTAAATCGACTTGGGCGGCTCCATACCGTGCGCCAACGGAACGTTGGCGACCTTGTAGCCCTGATAGGCCAAATACATCGACAGCGGCGTCTTGGACGTGCGGGATACACCCAGCAGCACGATATCGGCATCCGACAGATCATCGCAGCCGCGCCCGTCATCGTGCTCAACGAAATACTCCATAGCCTCGATACGATGGAAATAGCGATCGTCGGTCTTGTGAATCACACCCGCAACGCCCTTGGGAGGCACACCGATGAGCGACGACAGCACGGCAAGCGTCGGGCCGATCAGGTCGACCGAGCGAATGTGCAGCATGCCCAAGTAGTCGAGCACGCGAGCACGAAGCGCCGGATCGACGATGGTATGGAACACGGCGATATCGCGATGGTCCGCATCGACACGCGGACCCACAAACGACTTGACCTGCTCCACTGAGTTCACCTTGGGCAGGCGCAAGAGACGAAAAGCCCCTTCATCAAATTGCCCGGACGCCGCAAGCACCACCTCACAAGCGGTATCACCGAGCGAGTCGGAGATAACGATAACGGTGGGACGAGTGGTGACCGGGCAATCCATGCGGGGCTCCTTTTGCGCTTATGTGCAGGCTAGCTTACTTTTTGCGAGCAAGCTCACCGATGTTGGCGATGCCGGAGAAAACGGCCTCGAAGCGGTTGAGCAGCTTAAGGCGATTATCGCGGAGCTGCTCGTCCTTGTCCATGACCATAACCTCGTCAAAGAAACGGTCGATGGGCGCGCGTAGGGCGGCGAGGGCGGCAAACGCGGAAGGATAATCCTCGGCGGCGAGAGCGGCATCGACGGCGGTCTGAGCGGCCTCAGAGGCGTCGGCAAGCGCAAGCTCGACCTCGCCCATCAGGGCGCGATCGTACTCCGCGCCCAGCTCGGGCTTGGAGATGTGCGCGGCGCGGGCATAGGCAGTAGCCAGGTTGTCGAAGGTCTCGGCGTCGTTCTTGCGGGCCTCGTCGAGGGCGGCACAGCGGGCGAAGAAGACCGACGGGGCAATGATATGCACCGCGGAAACGGCGGCAACGGTGTCGGCCGGGATCTTCTCGTCGCGGGCCATGCTCACCAGACGGCCGTGGAAGAAGTCACGAACCTGCTGGGCGACCTCGGCAGCGTCAAACTCAATGCCCTGCTCGCTATAGAGCTCGAGCGCAAAGTCGATGAGCGACGTGGGGTCGATCGGCAGACGGTCGCGCAGGATGTTGATGATGCCGATGGCGGCACGACGCAGCGCATACGGGTCGGAAGAGCCGGTCGGGGGCTCGCCGATGGCAAAGATGCCGGCAATGGTATCGAGCTTGTCGGCGCAAGCCACGATGCAGCCAGCGGTGCCCTCGGGCAGCTCGTCGCCAGCAAAGCGGGGACGATAGTGATCGCGAATAGCGTGAGCGACCTCTTCGTTCTCCCCCATCGCGATGGCGTAGTAACCGCCCATCACACCCTGCTGGCTCGTGAACTCGACGACAGCGTTGGACACCAGGTCGGCCTTGCACAGGTGAGCGGCGCGGCCGGCATCGGCGGCCAGGTGGGCACCCAGGTGAGCCTCACGGGCAATAGCGAGCGCGAGCTGCTCAATACGCTCGGACTTGGCGAGCACGCTGCCGAGCTTCTCCTGGAAGGCGACCTTGGCCAGGCGCTCGCGGAACTCGTCGAGGGAGATCTTCAAATCCTCCTCGTAGAAGAACTTGGCGTCGTCCAGGCGGGCGCGAACGACACGCTCGTTGCCGTCGATCACGCGCTCGGCATTCTCGGGCTTGCTGTTGGAGACGATCACGAACTCACGCGTCAGCTTGCCCTCGCCGTCATAAATCGGGAAGTAGCGCTGGTTGGTGAGCATGGACTCGCAGATGATCTCGTGCGGGACCTTGAGGAACTCCTCATCGAAGGTACCGACGAGCACCGTCGGCCACTCGCAGAGGTTGATGACCTCCTCAAAGACCTTCTTGGGCGTATCGACGTGGCAGCCGGGGCGCGCAGCCTCGACCTCGGCGATACCGGCAAGGATGGCCTCACGACGCCGCTCGGCGGAGAGCACGCCGGCATCCTCGAGCACCTGCTCGTAAACAGCGGGGCTGGCGACCACATGGTCACCGGGGCCCAGGACGCGATGGCCGCGCGTGGTGTTGCCACTCGTCACGTCGGCAAACGACACGGGCACGACGCCCTCGCCCAGAAGGCAGCAGATCCAGCGGACCGGACGCACGAACGTGGCGTGCTCGTGGCCCCAGCGCTGGCTGCGGTAGTTGGGCCACTGCAGGCCGGCGATGGTCTTCTCGCACAGGGCCGTCAGGATCGGGGTGGCCGGGGCGGAAGGAATGTTCTTCTCCGCAAAGACGTACTCGCGACCGTCGGTGTCCTCGCGACGGACCAGGTCCTCGGCAGCCACACCGCACTTGCGGGCGAAGCCCTGGGCGGCCTTGGTAGCGTTACCGTCAGCGTCGAAGGCGATGTTGGCCGCGGGGCCACGCTTGACCTCGTGAACCTCATCGGTCGCGGTGGCGACGTCGGCAACGAGCGCAGCCAGGCGACGCGGGCTCGAGATCACGCGGACCTCGCCGTGGTCCAGACCGGCCTCGTCGAGACCCTTGGCGATCATGGTGCCAAGCTGCTTGACGGCATTGTTCAGCGGTGCGGAGGGCATTTCCTCCGTACCGATCTCAAACAGGAAATCCTTAGCGTCTGCCATGGCTTACGCCACCTCGCCTTCCTGATCGGCATTCTCGTTGATTCCGGCGACCTCGGCCATATAGGCCTCGCAGCACGCCTTGGCGACGGCGCGGACGCGCAGGATGTAGTTGGCACGCTCGACTGCGGACAGTGCACCGCGGGCATCGAGCAGGTTGAAGGCATGGCTGCACTTCATGACGCAGTCATATGCCGGCAGCGGCAGCTTGCGCTCCAGGCAGGAGTGGCACTCGGCCTCGTAGTCGTCAAACTTCTGACGCATCATCTCGACGTTGGCGACCTCAAAGTTGTAAGCGCTGAACTCGCGCTCGTTCTCCAGGAACACGTCGCCGTAGGTCATGGGCGTGCCGTCGGGCAGGTAGCTCCACACCAGGTCGTAGACCGAGTTGACGCCCTGGGCGTACATGGCGATACGCTCCAGGCCATAGGTGATCTCGACGGGCACGGGGTCGACCTCGATGCCGCCCACCTGCTGGAAGTAGGTGAACTGGGTCACTTCCATGCCGTCGATCCAGATCTCCCAGCCCAGGCCCCAGGCGCCCAGCGTCGGGCTCTCCCAGTCGTCCTCGACAAAGCGGACGTCATGGTCGTTGGGGTCCAGGCCAATGGCGGCCAGCGAACCCAGGTAGAGCTCCTGGGCGTTGACCGGCGAGGGCTTGATGAGCACCTGGAACTGATAGTAGTGCTGCATGCGGTTGGGGTTCTCGCCGTAGCGGCCGTCGGCGG
>URNJ01000101.1 GCA_900549215.1 uncultured Collinsella sp. | reverse complement strand
CATCGTCGCCCGTCACGTCATAACCCGCCGCCGCCAGTGCCTCGCGCAGCCGCTCGGAAGCATCGACCGAGGAGAACCCGGTTGGCTGCACGCACGTCCACGCCACCGAACCCTCCCCGTCGACCACAGCAGCCTTAGCCGCCGTAGACCCGATATCGATCCCGATCCCTATCATGGCTCTCTCCCAATCTGAACATCAAAGGTAGCGGCGCGTTCAGGCGCCTTAGCTCTAGGTTTCTCAGGTGCCGGAGATTGCCCCGAAAGAGGAGCGCAGCGTACTTTGGGTACGCAAGCGACGGTTTGAGGGGCAAGATCCGGTGCCTGAGAAAGCTAGAGGGTCTCGATAAAGGCGGCGATGCGGGTCTCGGTCTGGCCCATGTCGCCGTTGCTGTAGTCGGTCTCGATCTTCATGTACGGAATGCCCGCACCCTCGACGGCCTCCTGCATGCGCGCGCTCTCAACGTTGAAGGTGTGGCAGGCCTGCAGCACGCTCTCTACCACGCCATCGACATGATACTTCTCGCACATAGCCAGCGTGTTTTCCATACGGCCGTCGTTGGGCGTCATGACCGAGCAGTTGATATCCAGGTAGCGGTCGGCGATGGCGCGCAGGATGTCGGGGGCCTCCGGGTCGATCATCATGGCCGCTGTGCGCTCACCCGAGCAGTCGTCCATGCACACGACCACACCGCCGTTGGACTCGATGGTGCGACCGATCTTGTTGATCACACCGCCCACCGGGCAACCGGTGATCAGGATGCGCTTGGCATCCGCCGCAACCGGGCGCTCGCCCGCGTCGTAGGCCTCGCGCAGCTTGGCAACCTTTTGCTCCAGCTGCCGCGTATAGGCCTCGATATCAAAGCTGAACGTACCGGCAAACATGGTGCTCATCAGGTCGACGCCGCTCATGGCCGCCGGCTGGTTGGCCTGCAGCGCAAACATCTCAAGCTGGGCCGCACGCAAGCGGTTGCGACGACGGACGGCAGCGCGCAGGTCATCGTCGGTAATCGTAATGCCGTAGAAGCCCTCGAGCTCCTCCTTGAGAAGGCGGCATTCCTCGTACCAGCCCTCGCGCTCGTAGGCGCGATCGCGGCCCTGCGGAAGATGCAAAATGTGCGTGCGCTTGAGCTTGTTGAGCAGTTCGTACATCTTCTTCTTGCCGTCACAGGTGGTCTCGCCGATGATCATGTCGCTAAAGTACGTAAACGGGCACTTTTGCGAGTAGGCAAAACCGTACGTCGATTTGATGAGCGGGCAGAGGTTTGCCGGCAGCACCTTCTCGGCCTCGGGAATCACCTCGTCGGATGTGCCGCACAAGGCCACACTTGCAGCGCCCGCGGCATCGATGATCTCGAGCGGCGTATAGCTGCACAAAAAGCCGACCAGGCGATTGCCCGCCTGTTTGTAATCCTTTACGCGAATAAACGCAGCTTTGCGCTGCTCGTTGAACTCCTCAAACGTGGACGGCAACGGCTGCTCAATATTTTCCGACATATAACTCCTTAACAAACCTTTTAACCAACCAAGGAAACGGCTTTCCCAGGTGCCCGAGGTTGCCGTGAAAGATGAGCGCCGCATACTTTGGTAGCAAGCGACGGTTTGAACGGCAAGATCGGGTGCCTAGGGAAACCGCCGAGACGGATAGCCCTAAATGGTTTCCAAGAAAGCCTCAATCCTGGTTTGCAGTTGGCCTGCATCCTCGCCGGCGTAGTCGGTCGTGATGTGCATAAACGGAATGCCGGCTTCCTCGGCGGCCTTCTCCACGGCAAACGACTCCATCTCGTAGAGCGTGCAGAACTGCAGGGCCACGTCGACGATGCCGTCGGCATGCAGGTCGTGCGCCATCTGGACGATGTCCTTCATACGCTGGTCGTTGGGCGTAAAGACGGCGCAGTTGATCTTAAAGTAGCGCTCGGCGATGGCATCGAGCATCTCGTCGACCGTCTCGCCGGACTCGTCGACCAGGTCCTTGTAGTAGCGCGAGCCCGTGCAGGACTCCTCGCCTACCACAACGCCGCCGGCCTTCTCGATAAGGTTGAACAGCTTCCAGTTGGGCACGGCCATGGGCGTGCCGGTGTACAGGATGCGCTTGGTCCCCTTGGGCGCCACGCCCTCGCCGGCCTCGACACGCTGCTCGCACTCGGCAGCCATATCGTTGATGGCTCCGGTCAGACGCGGCGTGTCGTCCATAAAGGCGGCCTGAACGGTCAGCAGGCTGTCGAGACCGCTGATGGGCGCCGGGTCGGCAGCGCGCGTGGCAGCGAGGCGCTGCAGGGCACGGCGCTTCTCATTGACGGCGTGGATGGCGGCCTTCAGGCGCTCGGGCGTAATCGTGACGCCACACTCTTCCTCAATCTTGGCGGCGAGCTTCTTGACCTCGGCCTTCCAGGTCACGAGCGTCGACTCGTCGTGTACATTGGGGATATCCATGACGTACATGTTCTTTTGCGTGGCAAAGAACTCGTAGGCCTTCTTCTTGCCATCGCAGGTGTTCTCGCCCACCACCAGGTCGCTCGACTCAATGTAGGGGCAGACCTCGCCCAGCTTAAAGCCGGCAAAGCTCTTGATAAGCGGGCAGGTGTTGCGCGGTAGATGCTCCTCGACCTTATCGGTTGCCCAATCGGCACCCGAGCACAGGCCCACGGGAATACCGTCACAGGCAAGTACGATCTCCTCGGGCACGTACACGCAGAACGAGCCCACAATCTTGGTGGCCTCGCCGGCCTCCTTCTTGTCGAGCATCTCCTTAATACGGCCGCTGTGGATGTTGGTGGCCACAAAGTCCAGGTAGGACGTGGACTTGGGGCGATTGTTCTGCGTCAGGAACATGTCGCCGTACATCTGGCCCACGGCGCCCAGCAGCATGTCGTGGTCGGCAAGATTCATGCCGAGGCTCTCCCACATCGGATGGAAATCGAATTCTTCAGCCATGACGGTTCCCCTCTCGAACCAAAAATGGATAACAGCGGTATCGATGCACGACGGACGGCGATTGCCCGGCCGTGCTCAAACCCGGAATTTTAGGGAACCTGCTTTGCGGTCGATTATTTAGTTGTGCGTCGTCTCTCCCGGAGCCGTGAACATACCTGCTCATATGCGACTCCGAGCTATATACAGGGCGCGCGCGGCAACGCGGCGAATGTATGTCGTCTGCGGCATGTGCGCACCCTCCTTTACAAGTTGAGGTCAACTATATCAACGGTCATCGACTATGCGAACACCGTTGACATTCGTACGACAGCGTCGTGTGCCGTCGTTTAATAAATAATTATTTTGATTGATAAGAGTTTGTCATTCCTCATTCGGCGAACGGCAAGACAAAGCCGCCGAGGCTTATATCCCCGACGACATTACCCGGCGCTATCGACAAACCAAATGGATCTTACTCGCATCGAAGTGCATGCGCAGCGTCTCGCCTGTTTGCGGCAGCTCGTCGACAGGCACGCCCACCTTGTTGACCTTCCATTGCAGACGCGTGGGCGCATCGACGCGCGGCACGTCTAACAGCACCAAGCGCTCAAAACGCGAATCGCTCACTCGGGCCACATGCAGGTCGTAGCTGTTGCGACCCCGCTCGGCACGGTTGTCAACATGGAAGTAGCTCGCACGAATGCCCAGGTATGCCACCTCATCGGGCACCTCACGACCCACGTTAAAGGTCATACCCCAGTCGAGGGCCTCAACTTCTTCGTCGCCGATCTTGCGCGCCCGGCTTGTGTTCTTGCAGCCCGTCAGGCGCAGTGCCGCCAGCGTCTGCGGACGGCGGACCACGTCCTCGACGGAGCCAATCTCCTCAACATGCCCGTCGTGCATCACGCAGATGCGCCGGCACAGGCGGCATGCCTCGTCGATGTCGTGGCTCACGTAGAGCACGGTGCGATTGCATACATCGAACAAGTCGAGTATGTTCTGCTCAAGGGCGCTTTTGAGGTACGCATCGAGCGCGCTCATGGGCTCGTCGAACATAAAGATGCCCGGATGCGCCGCCACCATGCGGGCAAGCGCCACACGTTGCTGCTGACCGCCCGAGAGTCGCGCGGGATAGCGGTCGACAAAATCGGCCAGTCCAAAGATACCCAGGTAGCGCTCGGCAAGTTTTTTACGCGCCGCGGCATCGCCCGCGTCCTTTACACCGGCGCATACGTTATCGGCCACCGTCATGTTGGGAAACAGCTGATAGTTTTGGAACAGTAGGGCGCATTTTCGTTCCTGGGGCGACAGGTTGATGCCCGCCGCCGAGTCAAAAAAGGTCACGCCGTTGACGACGATCTTCCCCTCGTCGGGGGTCTCCACACCGGCAATGCAGCGCAGTGTACAGCTCTTGCCACAACCCGAGGCGCCCAGCAGCGCCACACGCTCCTCGCCGGCCTCAAGCTGCATGTCGAGGGTGAACCCCGGATAGCGCTTTTTGATATCCAGAACAAGCGACATGGCTTATCGACCTCCCTTTGCGACCGTGTCATCGCACATGAGCTCGGCCAGCGCCTCGCGATCGATACGCAGCGCATCGCCGCCGACTGGGTCGAGTGAATCGGTCTGGCCACCCAGCTGCTTGGCCTGCTTGCGCTCCGCACGGGAAAGGCCCCGCTCGCGATACTTTTGCGAATGCGCCGTGTACATATTGATGAACAGAATGACCAGGAAACTGAACACGATTACGACAACGACCCAAAAGAGGGCCACCGACGTATTGCCGCCCATCCACTCAAAATAGATGGCGATGGGAATGGTCTGCGTAATGCCGGCGTAGTTGCCCGCAAAAAACAGGGTACAGCCAAACTCGCCCATCGCGCGGGCAAAGGCGAGCACCGTGCCAGCGGCAATCGAGGGCCAGCCGAGCGGCATCATAAGCCTGGTAAAGATACGGCGCTCGGACCATCCCAAGGTTCGCGCGGCGTCGAGCATCTGCGTGTCGAGGCCCTCAAAGGCACCGAGTGCCGTACGGAAGATGAGCGGGAACGACACCACCACGGCAGATATCACCGCCGCGGGCCACGTAAAGACGATTGAGACGCCGTGCGCGATGAGCCACTGGCCCACCCCGGTCGAGTGGCCAAACAGCATGAGAAGCAGAAAGCCGCAGACCGTGGGCGGCAGCACCATGGGGATGGTAAAGACCGAGTCGAGCAGGCCCTTGATGCGACTCGAGGTACCCATAGTCTTCCACGCGGCAAACAGGCCCAGTGCAAAGGAAATCAGCAGGGCAAGGCCGCTCGTTTTAATGGACACCCAAAACGGGCGATAGTCGATATCGCCCAAAAAGGAAGCCAGTGAGGTCAAGGGCCCCTGCTCATCCCGCAACACGACAGACGATGCCTCTACCATTTGAGCGCTATCAAGCCAACGCGCACCGCCCTTAGCATCACCCGAGGCTGATGCAATCACCACATAGCGGTCCCCATCCGCACCGCGCTCGTCAAAGCCATAGGTATACCCGCCGGCATCAAACGTTGTTTCCGCCGTGACATACCAAGGAAGATCCACGTCCCCCAGCTGCGCACCTCCCATGCAGTTTGCGCTGTCGAGCTTGCAGATGAGGGCCTTGAGACCCGATATGCACTCGTTGTCCTGCGGATCAAATCCATACCTCTCGACCGCCTTAGGCGATATCCACACCACAACGCGATCGGCAGCAGGCGCCACTACAAGGCCCACGTCCTCGTCAACGGGAAACCGGTAGCCCTCAGGCTGGCCCTCCATGGCACGAGCGGTCCCCTTGGCCAGCCGCTCAAAACCCTCGATCCCATAGGAAAGCCCATGAGCGGTCGCAGCAACCTGGGCCCCGTCCTCAGTGTCCCCACCAAACGCAAATCCCGGCACCCAGCAAAGCGCGAAGGTCAAAGCACAGGTGACAAGCATGCGGAATCTATTAAGCACGAAAAGCTCCAAGCGGATACAAAGACGGAGTGAAACACAAAACGATGGAATTATCGCGCCAAGCCGCACTACGCGGAAAGCTCAAAGCCGTACTTAGCCCAAATCTTCTGAGCCTTCTTGTTGGTCAGACAGAAGTCGATGAACGCCTTGGCCTCGTCGGCATGCTCGGAGCTCTCGGCAACGGCACCCGGGTACACGATGGGCTTGTGCGAATCCTCGGGGCACACGAAGGCCTCCTCGATGCCGTCGTAGCGGAAGATATCGGAGCTGTAGACAAAACCGGCCACGCAGTCGCCCGTAGAGACGTAGGCGGCAGCGGTGCCGACCTTATCGGCCAGTGCGACCTTGTCGGCGATCTCGGGAGCATACTCGCCATCGTCGCCCTCGGTGCCGGTGTAGAGGCCCACGGAGGCCAGGGCCTGGTTGGCATACTTGCCGGCAGGAACGGTCTTGGCGTCGCCAATGGCGATCTTGCCGTCCAGATTCGCGACGTCGGCGATGGCCTCGACCTTGGTGTCGGAGCCCTCGGCGCGAATAATCACAAGGTCGTTGACGAACATGTCCTCACGCGTATCGGCGTCGACGAGCTCGGCGGCGGCCTCATAGCACTCGTTGGACTCGGGGATGTTGGTCTTGAACATCACCTGCTCGTCCGTCAGGCCCCGCTTCTGCT
>URNJ01000100.1 GCA_900549215.1 uncultured Collinsella sp. | reverse complement strand
ATCAGCGACCTCCTTGGCGATGTCGCTTCCGCCGCCCATGGCCAGACCCACATCGGCCAAACCGAGCGCCGGCGAATCGTTGACGCCGTCGCCCACCATGGCAACGTGGCGCCCCTCGCTCTTAATGCGCTCCACATAGGCGTACTTGTCCTCGGGCAGCAGCTCGGCCTTAAACTCGTCGACCCCCGCCTCTCGCGCAATGCGCTCGGCCGTGCGCTCGGAGTCGCCCGTAAGCATGACCACGTGCTTAACGCCCAGCGCGTGCAGGTCGGCGATGGCCTCACGCACACCAGGTTTGAGCGGATCCTCGATACCGAGCACGCCCACGACCGTGCCATCGACCGCCAGATACAGCGGCGACAGGCCCTGCATCTGGGACTCAATTTGCTCCTTAATGTCGGACTCGAGCTGCGCGCTCTCGTCCTCAAACACAAAGTGTGCCGAGCCAATAATTGCGCGACGACCCTCGATGGACGAGGCAATGCCGTGTGCCACGATGTACTCGACCGCAGCGTGACGCTCGCGGTGCTCGAGCCCACGCTCGTGGGCGGCGTTGACCACGGCGCGTGCCACCGGATGCGGAAAATGCTCCTCCAAGCAAGCGGAAAGGCGCAGGACCTCGTCCTCGCTCCAGCCATCGGTGGTGAGCACGCAGGCAAGACGCGGCTGCGCCTCGGTGAGCGTGCCGGTCTTATCAAACACAATGGTATCGGCCTTGGCAAACGACTCAAAGTACTTCGCGCCCTTGACCATAACACCCATCTTGGCAGCATCGCTCATGGCGGTCATGACGGCGACGGAGCCCGTGAGCTTGAGTGCGCACGAGTAGTCGACCATCAGCGCCGCTGAGGTCTTGATGAGGCTGCGGGTGGTGAGAGCGACAAGGCCCGCGAGCAGGAAGTTCCACGGGACGATCTTGTTGGCAAGGTCCTCCATGTGCGACTGGCCCTCGGACTTGAGCGAATCGGCCGTCTGCACGAGCGAGACGATCGAGCGCAGTTTGGTTTGCGCCGTATTGGCGCGCACGCGCACCAAGATGCTGCCGTCTTCCACGACGGTTCCGGCGAACACGTCGTCGCCCACGCTGCGCTCGACGGCCAGCGGCTCGCCGGTCAGGGTCGCCTGGTTGACCATAGCGCTCCCCTGCTCGACAACACCGTCGATGCAAATGGACATGCCAGTGCGCACGGCGACCAGATCGCCGGGCTCGAGCTCGGTCGCGGCAACGCTTACCTCGGTGTCGCCGACGACCTTTTGCGCCTTGTCGGGCACATCGAGCAGCGAGTTGATGAGCTCGTTTTCGCTCATGGCGCGGGTGTAGTCCTCGAGCAGCTCGCCCACGTTGAGCAGGAACATCGTCTGGCCCGCGGTGTCGACATCACGCTTGACGAACGAAATGCCGATGGCCGAAGCGTCGAGCACAGGAACGGTCAGGCGCGGCTGCGCCAGCTCATGAAGGGCAGCGCGCAAAAATGCCATGTAACCGGCCACGACAAACACCGCACGCAGAGGCGTAGGCAGGAACCAGCGGCGCGCGTAGTGGGCGCCGATAAGTGTGGCAAGATCCATGACGAGCTTGTGCTTGCGTGGCTCAAGCTGCATCACGTAACCCGTCTTTGCGTCGGCAATGGCCTGGGCATCGAGCGCACCCAAGGCGTCGAGCACGCTTGCGCGGCGCGGCTCGTCGTACTCCAGCGCCATTTGGCCAATGCGGCCATAAACGCGCACCTTGTGCACGCCGTCGATATCGCCGCTGAGCTTAAGAAGTGCATCGAGATCGCTCTCTGGCACAGGACCCGCCAATTGAAGACGGGTCCTGCCGGGGATCTCGCTAATAATCGAGAATCTCATAGTTTGTGCCTGGGAGCGTTACTCGGCTGCCTCGTCAGCAGCGGCCTCGCTCTGGGTGATGTAGGCAGCCTCGGCAACCATGTCATCGACATTGGCCTTGGCCTGCTCGACCATGTCCTGGTAGCAGTTCTTGACGCGCATACCGCACGCGATGCCCTGCACACAGGCGTTCTTTACCGGAGCGCTGGTAAGCAGCTTGATGCCGGCCGTGCCAAGCAGAAAACCGCCACCGACAAGCAGGGTGTTAAACGTCGACTTCTTCATGTTGCTTCTCCCTTTTGCCGCACAAGCGCGGCATGGTGCCTTAGCACCCGAGTTCATTAGTTTGCTCGAGTACGCTTTTGAAACTAGTTTAGTCGAACTATTACGGTCAACCAAAGTTAACCTTTTGGAAACTATGGGGGTGAACTCAATGTGACAAAGGGACTGTCCCTTTGTCACATTCCTACAGCTGCCAGTCCGCCGCCTCCTTTTGCAGCGCAACCATGCGGGCGAATTCTCCACCTGCCGCCTTGAGCTGCGCCGGAGTGCCCTGCTCGGCAACCACGCCATCCTTGAGCACGACGATCTTGTCGGCATTTTCCACCGTGCGCATACGGTGAGCAATCACGATAACCGTCTTACCTGCGAGCAGACGGGAGAGTGCCTGCTGTACCACGGTCTCGTTCTCCACGTCCAAGCTCGCCGTCGCCTCGTCCAACAGCACGATGGGCGCATCTTTGAGCAGCGCGCGGGCGATAGAGATGCGCTGGCGCTCACCGCCGGACAGCTTGGAGCCGTTCTCGCCGATCATGGTGTCGTAGCCCTGCGGCATGCGGCTCACAAACTCGTCGCAGTTGGCGGCACGCGCAGCCGCAAGCACTTCCTCATCGGTGGCATCACGACGCCCGAGGCGGATGTTTCCCATCACCGTGTCGTCAAAGAGCAGCACGTCTTGGAACACAATGGCGTAATCGCGCAGCAGCACCTCGGGATCGACGCTCGCAACATCCACGCCACCCACGGTGACCGTGCCTTCGGTAGCATCCCAAAAGCGCGCGGCCAGGCGGCTCACCGTAGACTTACCGGAACCCGAAGGACCGACCAGCGCCGTGACCTCGCCTTCCTTGGCGGTAAAGCTCACATCGGTAAGAACTTTCTCGCCGGCACGGCCGTCCTCGCCCGCACCATAGCCAAATGCCACGTGATCGAACACCACATCGTGGCCCGCGGGCTCAAATTTCTCGCTGCCCCGCGCCACAGGCTCTTCCATGATGGAGCGCATGCGCTTGGCAGACGACTCGGCGGCAAACAGCTCGGACATTAACATTAACGCCTGGTCAAAGGGCGCATAGATACGGCTCACCATAAGCAAGAAGGCAAACATCACCAAAAAGTCGACCTGCCCGGAGGCGACCATCGCGGCGCCCGTGACCAGCGTGGTGGCAATGCCTAGACGCAGGATGACAAAGGCGGAGTTGACCAAAAGCCCGTTAACGAGTTCTCCCTTAGTGGTCTCGCGCTCCTCGGCATCAATCACGGCGCCGAGTCCCTCAAGATAATGGGTCTCCTGGTTGGTGGCGCGGATCTCGCGAACGCAGTCGAGCGTCTCTTGAATCGCCTCGGTAACCTTGACCTTCTCGGCGCGCACGCGATCGAACACCGGAGTCATGGGGCCGCGTGTTAGATACAGCACGGCAAAGGCCACGGGAACGCTCCAAAACGCCGCGATCGCCAGCTGCCAGCAAAAGAACAGCGACGCCACGAACACAATGGCGCTTGCGATGATGGCACCCCAAAGCTCTCCCAGCACGTGGCTGTAGGCGTGCTCCATGGCCTGGACGTCGCCCATGATGGTCTCGGTTAAATCGGCCAGATCACGACGACCAAAAAACGACAGCGGCAGTTTGCGCAAGCGCTCGGCAATCTCCATACGCTGCTTGCCGCACTCCTCGTAAAAGATGCAGTAGGTGTAGTAATACTGCTGCCAGTTAGAGGCAAAGAGCAACACGAAAAAGACCAGGAGGCCGCCCACGATCGGCAGGGCATCCGGCAGGTCGGCACCGGTGGCGAGATGTTCGACAAAACCGGCCATGACCAGGAATAGAAAACCCATGCCGGCCATGGTAATGAGATTGGTGAGCGTGGTCCAGAAAATGCCGCGTTTTACGCCGGCGACGCCTTTATCGGATAGGAAATACTTCTTTTGGAATGAGGCGAACATTTAGGCCTCGCCTCCCTTCGTGACGGCGGCATCCGCGGTCGCTGCAGTGATTTTCCAGCTCGCGGCCTGTTCGTATTCGGCCCACATCTTGGCATACAGACCCTCTTGGGACAGCAACTCGGCATGGGTACCCGACTCCTGCACGCTGCCCTGGTTGAGCACCACGATTTGGTCTGCGCCCACTACAGTCGAGAGTCGGTGCGCAATCATAATGACCGTGCGACCCGCCGCCAGCTTGCTAAAGGCGCGCTGGATGAGCGCCTCGTTCTCGGGATCGGCAAACGCCGTGGCCTCATCGAGCACCACGATAGGCGCGTCTTTAAGGATCGCGCGGGCAAGTGCCACGCGCTGGACCTCGCCGCCCGAAAGATATGCTCCGCCGGCACCGAGCATGGTATTGATGCCCTGTGGGAGCTTGGCCACAATGTCGTCGCACTGAGCTGCGGAGAGGGCCGCACGCACTTCGTCGTCAGTGGCCGTAGGCTTGGAGGCGCGAACGTTATCGGCAAGTGTTTGCCGGAACAGCTGGTTGGTCTGGAACACGAAGGCGACCTGGTCCATAAGCTCGTGCGGATCCATATCGCGAACGTCCACACCGCCTACAAGCACTCGGCCCGAAGAGACATCCCAAAAACGAGGAATCAGGCTTGCGCAGGTTGACTTGCCGCCACCCGAAGGACCCACAAGTGCAAGGGTACTACCAGCGGGAACGCTAAAGCTTACATGGCTAACGGCAGGTGCTTCGGCACCCTCGTACGTAAAGCTCACGTCCTCAAATCGCACGTCGCCGCCGGCAGGGTGCTTGGGTTGGGCAGGCACGGAGAGCTGCTTGGAATCCATGATGCTTCGAATACGAGCCAGCGAATCGGCACTCATCTGAGAGGCCTCGCCCACAAACATGAGCTTGGTCATGGCCGTCGGCACCACGGCCGAAAATATCGCGTAAAACGTGAAGTTGGTCATAAAATGCGCGAAGTCCGTCTCGCCCGGCGCCAACAGCAGCGCCACGGGCAACAGGAATGCCACAAGACCATTGAGCGCGGTAAGGTTAAGTACCTGCGGACCTCGGCAGAACGTGCCCGCATAGTTTTGTGCCATGTCGGCGTATTCGGCGATCGCGTCGTGGAAGGCCTTAAAGGAGTAGACCGTCTGCTGAAACACCTTGACCACGGGGATGCCACGTACGTATTCGGTGCCGGTCTTGTTCATCATGACCAGCGCTCCCATGTAGGCCTTCATGAACTCGGCGCCTTTGCCGCTCATCATGGTGGCCATGGCGCCAAACGAAACGACGACCGAGATAAGGCATGCCGCGCCCAAGCGCCAATCGAGGGCGAACAGCAACACGAGCAGGCCCACGACCATGGCGGCGGCGCCTGCGATATCGGGCAGCATGTGCGCGAGCAAAGTCTCGGTGGAGGCGGCGCATCCGTCTACAACACGACGCAGCTCACCGGTGGCGTGCGTGTCAAAGTAGCCAAGCGGCAGCTTAAGCAGGTGCTCGCTCGTAGTCTTGCGGATATTGGACGCGCAGCGAAACGCGGACAGATGCGTGCACATGAGCCCCACGAAATAAGCTACGATGCTTGCCAGGGCAAAACCCACGGCCCACCAGCCATACATCGCGATATCGGTGGCTTCGCTCCAGTTAGGTGCCACGGCGATCAGGTCTCGCGCGACAAACCAGATGCACACGTACGGGCCAAAGCTCAGCAGCTGCGAGAGCGCCGAGAGAGCCATGCCCAAATACGTTAGGAATTTACGGTCGCCGGCATACGCGAGCAGCTCGCCGATACCGCCGCCTTCCCTTTTTGATCCCTTTGCCATGAGGTTCCTTTCTAGCGGCTTGAGAGTTAACCGTAATGAACTTATCATTGATATGTTAGCCAAGGCACACAATCGAGCCAGGCGTGGACGTTTCCGCAAAGGGAGGGGACGCTTTTGAAAATGCATCGGGCCGCGACCGACATAACCGAGCTCTACGCACCACAGTTTGAGCAGTTTGGCCTGAAGCTTACCGGCAAGGGTGCCGTCTTTACCGGCGAGGTGGCAAACGATCGGGCGCACGGACGCGCATGGATCATGCCCCTCTCCCCCACCTGCATCGTCATGGAGCATTTCATTACCCCGACGCACGATATGTACCTGGCCGAATACACACCCGAGCCATACGCCTGCGTGAGCGAAGTCAGCGCGCCCACACTTACATGCATGCCCGAGGCTGGCATAACGCCCGCGAACCTCAAACCATTGCATGGACCGTGGCCAAACAATGCCGTTTGCAGCTTTATCCAAGATAGCTGTGGCGAGGAATTAAGCCCGCTGTTTGCGGGGGAGCTTTATCACTCGCGCTCGGTGCTCTTTTTGCCTGGATATTTTGACGAACTGGAGCACCGCTATCCCACCGAGTTCGCGGGAATCTTTGAGGCGTTTGCCGAGCCATGGCACGAGGAAGCGACGTCTGCCATCTGCCACACGCTGCGCCGGATTAACGAGGACCGCGTCCGCACCGTAGGCGGACACGTCTATATGCAAGGCATCGTGGAGACCATGGTCGCGGAGCTCGCCTGTTCGCGCGCTGCCCACAAGCAGGCGCGGCAGGGGG
>URNJ01000099.1 GCA_900549215.1 uncultured Collinsella sp. | reverse complement strand
ACTCAATATAGCGCGGGGGCGGCTCCCCCCCCCCCCCCCCCGCCATTACGGCCGCGCGCGCTGGCAAAAGCGTCTGCATCGTTGAGCGCGATGTCGCCTGCGGCCTTAAGCTCCTTGCGACCGGCAACGGCCGCTGCAACCTCTCCAACGAATCGATTGATCCTCAGCGGTATAACCACCCCGCATTCGTCGAATCCGTCATGGGCCCCCAGCCCGAACAAGAGCTTATGGGTTTCTTCTCCTCGCTGGGCATCATGACAACCTCCGAGGAAGGCCGGCTGTACCCGCGCTCCCTTCGCGCCGAATCGGTGCGCGACGCACTTCTCAATGTTTGCGACCGCCTGGGTATCACCTTAATCTGCGGAGCCAACGTTGCCTCGGCACACAAAGCTTCCGAAGGCTGGGCACTCCAAATAGACCGTCCAGCGCGGGCGCTCAAGGCAAAAAAGCACGACGACCGAAAATCGGAGCTCCGCTCGCTTCGGAAAGCGCTCGCCGATGTCCCTCGCAAGAACGAGGCCCTGCAGGCACATGCCGTAATTATCGCCACGGGCGGCAACCCCACCGGTATCGCCGATACGTTTCGCCTCCCCCTCACTTCGCTGCGCCCCATCCTCTGCCCCGTATCGGCAACGGTCGTCAGCGATCGGGCGGCACTCAAGACGTTGGATGGCCTGCGCGTCCGCGCCCGCTTGACGCTCGCCCGCAATCATAATGAGCTCTGGCACGAAGACGGTGAAGTCCTGTTTCGAACCTTCGGTATCTCGGGCGTCGCTGTCTTCAACCTCTCCCGTCGTATCCAGCGCGGCGATACGATCCTGCTCGACGTTTTCCCCGACCTCTCCAAAGACGAGCTGCTCGATATGCTCAACCGGCGCGTTGAACTGCTCGGCGGCTTTTCGCCCCGCAATCCCCGTTGGCTCGACGGTATGCTTGCCCCGCAACTCTCCCGCGTCGTCTGCACGACGTTCGAGCAGTGCCATCCAGGCTCCAACGATGTCATCCACCTGGTCTCGATCCTCAAGCACTTTAAGTTGCTCGTCGAAGGAACCGCCGAGGAGCGCTCGGCGCAGGTCACGCGTGGTGGCATATCTGTCGAGAGCATCTCAACACCCAGTCTACGCGCGCGCAGCGTTGTCGACACCCCGCTTTACGTCTGCGGCGAAGCGCTCGACATCGACGCCGATTGCGGAGGCTTTAACCTTGCGTGGGCATGGCTCTCGGGCATTCGCGCTGCAAGCAGCCTGTAGCCGCGCAGTCTATAATCAAAAACGCGTTCGGGCCGTCTGGGATACCGGACGGCCTCTTTCTTGCCTCTAAGGAGACCTCGATGATCGAAATCACCCAAGTCAACGCTTCGCTCGATGAAGCTGGCGATGAAAATGCCTGCCTCATTGTTGGCAAGCGAGTCGCCAAGCGCGTCCTACGTTGCAAGGACTCCGAGATCAAGTCCATCGAGCTCCACCGCAAGTCAATCGACGCTCGCAAAAAACGAGACGTTCATTTTATCCTGAGCTTTCGTGTTGAGCTGACCAGTCCCCGCCTCGAGCGAGAAGCGGCCGACAGCGTTTCCGAGCGTGACCGCTCGCGCGTACGCGCGATAGAAGACGATGGGCCTTCATTCCCCTCCCCCGTTTCCGGCGCACCCAAAGAGCGCCCCGTCGTCGTCGGCGCCGGATGCGCCGGCCTTTTCGCTGCGCTTACGCTCGCTGAAGCAGGTCTTAAGCCCTTGCTCATCGAGCGCGGCGACCCGGCATTTCGCCGCTCGCATGCGATCGACCTCTTTCTAAAGGAGCGCATCCTCGACCCCGAGAGTAATATCCAGTTTGGCCTGGGCGGCGCGGGGACCTTCTCGGACGGCAAGCTCAATACAGGAACAAAAAATCCCGCCCATCGCCTTATCCTCGAAACCTTCGTCGAGGCTGGTGCGCCCCGCGATATTCTGTGGGATGCCAAGCCGCACATTGGCTCCGACATCCTTCCCACGGTTGTCACCGCTATATCCCAGCGCATCGAGCAGCTCGGAGGTGTCGTCCGTTATCGAACAAAGCTCGTCGACATCCACATCGACGCGTCTGGCGCCATTACCGGTATTGATGTCCAATCGTCCCAAGACGCCGCTTGCGAGCCAATCGAGACAAAGCACCTCATCCTCGCCTGCGGGCAATCTGCTCGCGATATTTTTGAGCTCCTTAAGGACCACAACGTGGCCCTCGCACAAAAGACCTTTGCCATGGGCGTTCGCATCGAGCATCCGCAGCGCGACATCGATCGAGCCCAATATGGAGCCTCGGCGGGACATCCAGCGCTCGGGGCGGCCCCTTACAAACTTGTTGCCCATCTTTCCAACGGCCGCAGCGTGTTCTCGTTTTGCATGTGCCCCGGCGGACAGGTTGTCGCCGCCTCTTCCGAGCAGGGCCACCTGTGCGTCAACGGCGCTAGCCTCAATGCCCGCGACGGACGCAACGCAAATGCCGCCCTGCTCGTTAACGTCACGCCTGAGGACCTTCCCAACGATGACCCGCTCGCCGGCATCGAGCTCCAGCGTGCCTGCGAGGCGGCCGCCTATCGCCTGGGCGGCTCCAACTGGAACGCACCGGCACAGCTTCTCGGAGATTTCCTCGCAGGACGCGCCAGCAAGGCGCCCGGAAAGGTAAAGCCCACCTATCCGCTCGGTGTGACCTGGACGGCAATTGACGAAGCCCTTCCGCAGCATATCGTCGAGTCGCTCCGCCTGGGACTTCCCCTACTCGGAAAAAAGCTACGAGGCTACGACCGTCCCGATGCCGTTCTTACCGGCGTGGAGACTCGTTCGAGCTCACCGGTCACTGTCACCCGAGACCGAACGTGCCATGCCGTGTCGACCCCGGGCCTCTACCCTTGTGGTGAGGGAGCTGGATATGCCGGCGGCATCATGAGCGCGGCCACCGACGGCATCCGTTGTGCCGAAGCCCTGATCGCAGACCTCTAACGCACGAATTCCAGCGCGCAAAAGACATAGGCCCCGAGCTCCACAGGGAACTCGGGGCCTGTTCGCTATTTCTTAAACCGTGCACCCTGGCGTTTTCTGCCCGATGCGAACGTGGAACCCTTGCGGGCCTGCGAACGTAAGCGCTCGATCGTCTCGTCCTCAGACGCACCCTCGAGCATCGCCCGAATCTGAACGACGGCATCGCGCAGGCGCGCCGCCTCCTCAAAGTCCATGGCGGCAGAAGCGTTACGCATGTCCTCTTCCATGGTTTCGACGATCCGCACAAGCTCGTCATGCGGCAGTTCTTCCAACTGCTCCGCAAGTGTCTGCTCGGGCGCCACCGTTTCCGGCACGCCGCCCTCACCCGACTCATCGGGCGTATAGAATGCGCCATGGCCAAGAGAGTCACCCTTCGAGCGCCCCTTGGAACCCACGGTTTTTTCGGCCTCGGCAATAAAACTTGAGATGTCGTTGATGGCCTTGCGGACCGTCTTGGGCACAATGCCATGCTCTTCGTTATATGCCATCTGAATCTCACGACGGCGCTGCGTCTCCTCGATGGCTTCTTTCATCGAATCGGTCACAACGTCTGCATACATGATGACTTCGCCATCGGCGTTACGGGCCGCACGGCCAATCGTCTGAATCAGCGAACGGCGGTTGCGCAAGAAGCCTTCCTTATCGGCATCGAGAATTGCCACCAGTGAGACCTCGGGAAGATCCAAGCCCTCGCGAAGCAGGTTGATGCCAACGAGAACATCGATCTTGCCCTCGCGCAGCGTTCGCAGGATCTCGACACGGTCCATTGTCGCCGTATCAGAGTGCATGTAGTTGACCTTAATGCCGGCGTCGAGTAGATGGTCGGTCAGGTCCTCAGCCATGCGTTTGGTCAGCGTGGTCACCAGCACGCGCTCCTTGCGGGCAACGCGCTCGCGAATCTCGTCCTCAAGATCGTCAATCTGGCCGCGAACTGGACGCACGTCAATCTTGGGGTCGAGCAGGCCGGTCGGACGAATAATCTGCTCCACGTCGTTTTGGCTCACCCGTAGCTCGTAGTCGCCCGGCGTGGCCGAAACATAGATAAACTGGGGGATCCTTGCCTCAAACTCATCGAAACGAAGCGGGCGGTTATCGAGCGCCGAGGGCAGGCGAAAACCGTGTTCCACCAGCGTCACCTTACGCGAGCGGTCACCTTCGTGCATGCCGCGAATCTGCGGCACCGTCACATGGCTCTCATCGATGATGCAGAGCATATCCTTGGGAAAGTAATCGATTAGGGTAAACGGCGGCTCACCCGGCTTGCGACCGTCTAGATGACGCGAGTAGTTCTCGATGCCGTTGCAAAAGCCCATCGTCTCGAGCATCTCAAGATCATAATCGGTGCGCTGCTGCAGACGCTGCGCCTCGAGCAACTTGTCGGTCGCCTTGAGCTCCGCCACGCGCTTCTCGCACTCTTCGCTGATCGATTTCAGAGCCGCCTTGACCTTCGGATTCTCGGTCACGTAGTGCGATGCCGGCCATACGGGGATGGCCTCGTACTCACGAAGCATCTCACCGGTGACCTCATCGATCTCGGCAATCAGCTCGACCTCGTCGCCAAAGAACTCAAACCGCAACGGATGCTCGGCATAAGGCGGATATACGTCGACAACATCACCGCGCACGCGGAACGTGCCGCGTGCCAGGTCATAGTCATTGCGATCATATTGAATGTCGATAAGTGCATGGATAAAGTCATCGCGCTCGAGCGGCACCTTCTTGTCGACGTTTGGAGCCAGACCCGCATAGTCCTCAGGAGAGCCAATGCCATAGATACACGAGACCGATGCGACGACGATCACATCGCGTCGAGAGAGCAGTGACGCGGTCGCCTGATGTCGCAGCATCTCGACCTCTTCGTTAATCGAGGAGTCTTTCTCGATATATGTATCGCTTTGCGGCACATACGCCTCGGGCTGATAGTAATCGTAGTACGAGACGAAGTAGACCACAGCGTTGTTGGGAAAGAACTCTTTGAGCTCGCTCGCAAGCTGAGCGGCGAGCGTTTTATTCGGAGCCATGACCAGCGTCGGCTTTCCCAGGGCCTCAATAGTTTTTGCCATCGTGAAGGTCTTGCCCGAACCAGTCACGCCCAGCAAAACCTGATAGCGGTCTCCGTCCCTCACACCCTGCACAAGCGACTCAATGGCTTTAGGCTGAGAGCCTGCAGGGTCATAGGGAGACACGACCTTAAACGGCACGTCAGAGCCTTCAACGCCAAAGCGCTTAAGTTCACCACCAACGCGTTCTACTTCAAATTCCGCCATGGATACTCCTAACTCATATATCTGCAGTATACGCAGGCGGCAGGCATAGTCCTATACGAACCGATCGGGATAGAGGGTCTTGTAGCGAACCCAGGCATTATTGACACGAATCAGATAAGCCTGCGTCTCGGGAAAGGTGATTGCATTATGAAGCGACGTACTCTGCTGCGCCCATCCGTCGACATTGCCCATGCCGGCGTTATAGGCGGCAATGGCACTGTCAGTCGACCCGTTAAAATACGCTAGAAGATACGAAAGATACGCACAGCCAAACTCGATATTCGTAGCCGGATCGTTAAGGTTGTCGGCCGAATACTCGCCACCGTCGACAAGGCCCTTGGCGATCATATCCTGGGCAGTCTCGGGCATCAGCTGCATTAATCCCTGAGCACCCTGATTCGACTCGGCCTCGGGATCCCAATTCGATTCAGACTTAATGACAGCGCACACCAAATACGGATCCAGATTATGCGAAATACTGGATTGCTTTACATACGCCTCGTAGTCAATCGGATACAGCGGCTTAAAGAAAGCGGCAGGAGCATACGAGTAAACGAATGAGATAAGGCCGAAGGCAAAAACGGCAGTCAGCGGTATAAGGTGATACCACGTAAGGAAACGTGTCTTAGGCATCGGCCTCCTCCTTATCCACTACATCCCAGAACCCATGGCGCGCAAGCCATGCGTCCAGTTGTTCAAAGAGCGAGTTATCGCCTGCCGCATTGTCAATCACCGTTGTAGCGAGATTGCACAGCGCAGACTCTTCGGGCTGGCAAGCAGAACGGGCATCGAAATCAGATGGCTCCATACCACGTTGAATAGCGCGCTCACGACGAACTGATAAAGGGGCGCTGATGACCAAAATTTCATCAGCCAAGCCAAATGCATCCTCAAAACCAGTCGGAGCAGAAACCTCGACCACCGCAAAAGGATAACGGGAAGATGAAACCGTACAACAAATCGGATCGAGAATCCTAAGCGAAAGCTGTTCAATGAGAACGGGGTGCACGATGCCATTGAGCCGTGCGACCGAATCAGGAGAAGCAAAAGCTCGAGAAGCGAGGATGCTGCGGCGAATGCCGCCATCCTCATCCAAAATGTCCCAACCGAATTCATCCACGAGTGCATTGACGATATCAGAGCCCGGCACATACAGCGATTTTGCAAGCTTATCCAGATCGATTAGCATAGCGCCACGAGATTCGAAATAGCGGCAGGCAGTCGACTTACCCGAAGCAATATTGCCCAAGACAAATACGGTAAACATCAAGCCCTCCCTAATGCCAATTCGAGTAATTATCGCTCAAATACACTAGAAGGACTCAAAATACAGCCAAACAGTAAGAGCGAATACGGGGGAGCTAAATCCCAAAGTACAACGTGTATATAGCGCAAAAAGGGGGAGGCCGCGAGGCCTCCCCCTTCTCAGTTCAAGCGTACGGCTC
>URNJ01000098.1 GCA_900549215.1 uncultured Collinsella sp. | reverse complement strand
CCGCCGTTGATCAGGGCGCGGACGGTGTTCTTTTCGATGACGTCCACGGGCTTCGGTGAGGGAACGACCTGGCGGTAGCCGCGGCCCGCGTCCTCGACCATGGTGTAGCCCTTTTCGGCGGCGATGCGCTCGGCCGTGGCCTTGTCATAGAACGCGCCGACAGGCTTCGTGGGCTTCTGGAAGGCGGGATCGTTCTCGTCCACCAGCACCTGCGTGACGACGGTGGCGACGTCCTTCTGCAGGCCGCGCGCGGCAAGCTCGTTGCCGATGGCGTTCTGCAGGTGGTAGCCGATATAGCCCTGGCTCATCGCGCCGCACTCGGGGAAGGGCATGTCGGACTTGATGGCCTTGGCCTCGGCGGCGGTGGCCATGCCGAGGTTGATCATGCCGACCTGCGGGCCGTTGCCGTGGGCAATGATGACCTCGTTGCCCTGCGCGATCAGATCGACGATGGGCTTTGCGGTCTCGGTGACGAGAGCGAGCTGCTCGTAGGGGGTGTTGCCCAGCGCGTTGCCGCCCAGGGCGATGACGATTCTCTTGCTCATGATGACTATCTCTCCTTGATTTTTTAAAAACTCTCTTCTCTCAAAAGCGGCTGCGCCGCCTTTTTACATGATCGGTGCGCCTTAGAACATCTTGCGCTCTTCGCCGCTCTTGTCCATCTCCATCAGGGCGCGGACGGGGTCTTTGACCTGCGCGAGGAACATCATTGCGGCGATGATATACGGCTTGTAGGAAGCCTGCTTGTACAGGGGGACGATATAGCGGTCGAACACGCTGTTGTCGACCTCGCCCTCGGGGCAGGAAAGACCGGTGATGTCGGCGGGCAGGCAGTGGAGATAGAGCGCCTTGCCGTCCTTGGTGAGCTTCATCATCTCTTCGGTGCAGGCCCAGTCCTTGTGCTCGGCGTTCTGCGCGAGCAGCTTTTTCTCCAGCTCGTCGATGCCGTCCTTGTCGCCGGCCTGATAGAGCTTCGTGCGCTCCTCCATGGCCTTGAACGGCGCCCAGGACTTGGGATAGACGATGTCGGCGTCCTTGAAGGCTTCCTTCATGTCGTTGCACTTCTTGAAGCTGCCGCCGGTGGCCGCCGCGTTCTTCTTGGCGATCTCCTCGACCTCGGGCATGACCTCGTAGCCTTCGGGGTGAGCGAGGGTGACATCCATGCCGAAGCGGGTGAAGAGGCCGATAACGCCCTGCGGGACGGAGAGGGGCTTGCCGTAGCTCGGGGAATAGGCCCATGTCATGGCAACCTTCTTGCCCTTGAGGTTCTCCACGCCGCCGAAGTAGTGGATGATGTGGAGCATATCGGCCATGCACTGCGTCGGGTGGTCGACGTCGCACTGGAGGTTCACAAGCGTCGGGCGCTGTTCGAGGATGCCGTCGCGGTAGCCCTCTTCGAGCGCGTCCATGAAGGTCTTCTGATACTTGTGGCCCTCGCCGATGAACATATCGTCGCGAATGCCGATGACGTCGGCCATGAACGAGACCATGTTCGCCGTCTCGCGCACGGTCTCGCCGTGTGCGATCTGGGACTTCTTTTCATCGAGCACCTGCTCCTCAAGACCCAGCAGGTTGCACGCGGAGGCAAACGAGAAGCGCGTGCGCGTGGAGTTGTCACGGAAGATCGAAATGCCGAGGCCGGAATTGAAGATCTTCGTGTTCTTGTTGCGCTCGCGCAGGTCGCGCAGCGCGTCGGCCACGGTGAAGACCGCGTCGATCTCCTCGTCGCTCTTGTCCCACGTCCAGTAGAAGTCGCTCTTGTACATGTTATTGATGTGCAGAGTCTCAAGGTGGCGTGCCAGTTCAACAGTCTTGCTCATAGATAATTTTCTCCTTTATTTTATAGTATATTAAAAATCGTTTGAAATATTTGCGCCGCGCACGGCGCAAATGATCTTGATCCGTTTTTTGCCGCGACATGCGCGTGGCAAAAAACACTTCTCACGCAGCGCGCGTCGAGCCAAAGGCGAGGCGCGAAGCGGAGTGCAGCCTCTTAGTATCAAATGACGGGCGAAGCACGTTATTTGATATTATTGCCCGTTAACTCCTGACGGAAGGAGGTGGCAGAGCCGTCCTTATTCTCCGGCTTGTAGAGACCGGGGACAGCCGCGTACAGCGCCGCGCAGGTGACGAGGTCCTGCTTCCAGGTGATCTCGTTGGGCGCGTGGGCCTGAGATTCAGCGCCGGGGCCGAAGCCGACGCAGGGGATGCCGTAGCGGCCCTGAATAGAAACGCCGTTCGTGGAGAACGTCCACTTGTCAGTTAAGGGACGGCCAGTGCGCGTGGACATGGCTTTTTCGTCCGCGCCGATGCGCTCGGTGCCCCAGAGAGCGTGGTGCGCGTCGACGAGCGCCTGCACGTGGGGCGCGGTCTCCTTGTTGATCCAGGTGGGGAAGAAAGCCTCGGTCTCGTAGACATGGCCGGTCCAAGACGGACGGTCGTACATGTACATGGAGACCTTGATATCCTTGGCGTACTTCTTGCACGCGGGCAGGTCTTCAATCTCCTTCAGGCAGGACTGGTAGGTCTCGCCTGCGGTCATGCGGCGGTCGATGGAGATCGAGCAGCTGTCAGCGACGGCGCAGCGGGAGGGAGAGGTGAAGAAGATCTGGCTTGTGGTGCAGGTGCCGCGGCCAAGGAAGCGCGCATCCTCCCAATGCTCAGGATTATACTTTGGATCGAGCATCTTGACAAGGCCTTTGATCTCCTTGTCGTCAGCGGCGTCGTTCTCGTTGAGGTCGCGTACGTTCAGAATGACCTCGGCCATCTTGTGGATGGCGTTGTCGCCGCGCTCAGGCGCGGAGCCGTGGCAGGAGACACCGTGCATGTCGACGCGGATCTCCATGCGGCCGCGGTGACCGCGGTAGATGCCGCCGTCGGTCGGCTCGGTGGAGATGACGAATTCGATCTGGTTTCTCGCATCCTCGGGGCCCTTGAAGTATTCGTTGACGATGGACTGCCAGCACATGCCGTCGCAGTCCTCCTCCTGCACGGAGCCGACGACCATGATCTTGTAGCCCTCGGGAATGAGGCCGAGGTCCTTCATGATCTTCGTGCCGTAGGCCGCGGCGGCCATGCCGCCCTCCTGGTCGCTGCCGCCGCGGCCGTAGATGACCTTGTCATCCTCGTAGCCCTCGTACGGGTCGTGCGTCCAGTTTTCGCGGTTGCCGATGCCGACGGTGTCGATGTGGGAGTCGATGGCGATGATCTTGTCGCCCTCGCCCATAAAGCCCATGACGTTGCCCAGGCCGTCGACCTTGACCTCGTCATAGCCAAGGCTCTCCATCTCGGCCTTGATGCAGGCAACAACCTCACCCTCCTCGCAGGACTCAGAGGGGTGGGAGATCATGGCGCGCAGGAAGCGAGTCATATCAGCACGATGAGACTCAGCAGCAGCCTTGATAGCGTCGAAATCGAGTTCTTTAGCCATTGTTCATAACCTTTCAAACGAAGAAATCTACCTGTGAGGTGGCGGAGCGATACCTATTTACTCCGCCCTAACGATTAGCAAGTGGGATATTCGCCTTCCCAAACAATACGGCGATACTGGTCGGGATCCGTATCGCCCTCGGTGGAGAAGCAGAGCACAGAGCTCGTCTTGTCCAGGCCGATGAGTTCCTTGAGCTCGGCGTACTCGGGATCGAGCATGAGGGTCTCGACCAGGCCGGTGGTCACAGCACCGGACTCGCCGGAGATGACGCGCGGGTCGCCCTTCTCGGGAGCGCCCAGGGTGCGCATGCCGCGAGCGGTGACCCAGTCGGGGCAGGACACGAAGGCGGTGGTGTGGTTGCGCAGGATATCCCAGCCCAGAATGTTGGGCTCGCCGCAGCACAGACCGGCCATGATGGAGGGCATGTCACCGTCCACGATGCGCGGATCGCCGTCGCCTGCGGCAGCGCCCTTGTACAGACAGGCGGCAGGCGCGCACTCGACCACGACGAAGGTGGGCGGGTTATCGGGATACAGGTTGGTGAAGTAGCCCACCACGGCGCCAGCCAGCGAGCCCACGCCAGCCTGGACAAACACGTGCGTCGGGCGGTTGATGGCCATCTCACGCAGCTGCTCGGCAGCCTCGGAGGCCATGGTGCCGTAACCCTCCATGATCCAGGACGGGATCTTCTCGTAGCCCTCCCAGGCGGTGTCCTGAACGATGACGCCGCGCTCGCAGGCGTCGGCCTCGGCGGCGGCCATGCGCACGCACTCGTCGTAGTTGACCTCTTCGATGGTCACCGTGGCGCCCTCGGCGGCGATGTTATCGAAGCGGGGCTTGGTGGAACCCTTGGGCATGTGCACGACGGCCTTCTGGCCCAGCTTGTTGGCAGCCCATGCCACGCCGCGGCCATGGTTGCCGTCGGTGGCGGTAAAGAAGGTAGCCTGGCCAAAGTCCTTGGCAAGCTGATCGGAGGTCAGGTAATCGAAGGTGCAGTCGGCAACGTCCTTGCCGGTCTCGTCGGCAATGTAGTTGGCCATGGCAAACGATCCGCCCAGAACCTTAAAGGCGTTGAGGCCAAAGCGATAGCTCTCGTCCTTAACGCACAGGTTGGACAGACCCAAGCGCGCAGCCTGACCGTCCAGGCGGGCAAGCGGGGTGACGGTATATTGAGGGAACGACTGGTGGAAGGCGCGGGCCTTCTTCACGTGGTCGAGGCTCATGATTCCCAAGTGCTTGTCATCGCTCTTGGGCATCGTGTTGCCCGCCCACTGGATCTTATCGGCCATACGGTGAACTCCTTAAGTCCTCTCTTGCCGGCCCCCGCATACGCGTTTCAGCCCGATCCCATTCACACGACTGAACTTTTATGTGGATGCCAAACAAAAAGTTTGTTAGTAATGTTCTATCACACTTTTTGATTGGTATATCTAACGAATTGTTTGTTGCCGTAATCGGTACTTTTTCGCCGCCGAACGGTCATGAATTGCCTTGTTGATGGATTTGTTTGCGGTCATGTGTGGTTTATGGCACAGTGAGCCCAAACTAATTTTTAGGAAGGTACCCATGACCCCCGCACAGATTGAGTTTTACAAGCGCCTCGCACACGGTCTGGCGCTCCAATTTGGCCCCAACTGCGAAGTCGTCGTCCACGATCTGGAGACCGAGGACGTGGACCATTCCATCGTAGTGATCGAAAACGGCCACGTCAGCGGGCGCAAACTGGGTGACGGCCCCAGCCATATCGTGTTTGAGTCCATGCACGAGGGCGCCACCGATGTACACGACCGCGAGCCGTACCTCACTAAAACCACCGACGGTAAGCTGCTCAAATCGTCGACGATCTTTATCCGCAACGATGAGGGCAAACCCGTCGGCATTTTGGGCATCAACTTTGACATTACGCTCATGAAGGCTTTTGAGCGCTCGCTCGACGCTTTTACCGGCACCGGCGGCACGGGCTATACCGAGCCCGAGCCCATTACCAAGAACATCGGCGACCTGCTCGAGGACCTGCTGCACGAGTGCGAGCAGTTTGTGGGCAAGCCCGCGGCACTCATGACCAAAGACGAGCGCATTCGTGCCATTGGCTACCTCGACCGTCGCGGCGCCTTCCTCATTTCCAAGTCGAGCGAGCGCGCCTGCGAGTTCTTTGGCATCTCCAAGTACAGCTTCTATAGCTACCTCAATGAGGCCAAGGCTGCTGCCGGCGACAAGTAGGCACTCGCCTGGATTGCCCCTCCCCTTTTGGGCGCGAGTTCTGGAAAGCGCGAATCCAAGACCGAGCCGCTTGGGAAGTTCCATATAATCGATGTCATTAGTATTTCGAAAGGATGGAACAGAATGGCGTTGAGCAAGGCATCATGCACCGGTCGCGGATTGATTCCGGCAATTGGTGGACATGTGCACCGCATGTTCGATGAGGGTGAAGACGACCTGTTTTCGCTGAGCCTTGACGACGTGATGGATGATCGCCCGTGGACCACCGACGAACTCATGGGCGGCGGGGCTCGCCCGTCAACCCCCAATCCCGCACTTGCGCCTAAGTCCGCACCTGCGCCGACTCCTGCGCAGTCGCCTGTTTCGACGCCCGCGCCTACGCCCGCACCCACTTCGGCGCCCACGACCGCTCCCCGCCCCGCAAGCGACCCGTCCGAGACCGCGGCATTTCTCGCTGCAGCGACGCAGGGCAAATCGGCCGACAGCACCGTTATGTACAGCGCCCAGCAGTTGCCTGTTCCTGCGGCACGCAAGCCTCCGATCGCAAGGCTCGACGAGCCCGTTGCCCATCAGGTTGCCTACGATTCCTGGGCCACAGCCGATCTGGATGAGACCTCTACCGGCATGCCGGCGCTCGACGTTCCAGTTAACCCGCTTTTTGCCACCAACACGAGCGCCGTGGACTATGAGGGCGGTGCAGCATATTCCGATTATTCCGATGACTATGCTGGCAATGGTCGCATCGAGACCGAGGGTTATGGCACCGCATCAAGCGATTATCTCAACGATCCGTACGCCGCCACGCCTGCGCCGGAATATGACCCGGAGGCCGCGTCCGCGCCGGCGTATACCAAAAGCACGGGCGAAGAGCGCTTCGCCGATTATTACGCCGAGGAAAAGGAGCTGCGTTTCTCGGAATTTCCGCAGGCAGTCAAGGTTGCCTTTATCGCCATTATCATTGCCCTGCTCGGCGTCATTGCGTTTGAGGGATTCCAGCTGTTCCGCGGCCCCACCCAAGCGGAGTCGGAGACCCAGCAAAAAGAGGACGAAAACCAGTACCTGGACATCAACACCCTCAAGGGCGACCCCAACGACGGGGATGATGAGTAGCGAGGGTTAAGGGAGGGCCGGAAGAGCCGGCGGCACGTTACGGCTCCCAAA
>URNJ01000097.1 GCA_900549215.1 uncultured Collinsella sp. | reverse complement strand
GATGTCGCCAAGAAGCAGGTCGAGGTCTCGTTCTCGATTATCGGCACCGATGCTGACGGCAAGGCTCAGACCTGGGTGGCACCTACGCAGCTCAAGCTCGACGAGGGCGCGACGGCTGCGGATGCCTTCGTTAAGCTGCAGCAGAAGACGGGCTTTAAAGCGGATTACGAACCGAACACGGCATACGGCTTCTACCTCAAAAGCATCACATCTCCGAGCGATGGTCGCACGCTTGCCTACGATCCGACGACTTATGCCTTCTGGCAGCTGTTCGTCGACGGCGCGTCTTCCTCGGTTGGCGCGAGCAGCGTCAAGCTCACCCAGGGGCAGAAGATTGAGTTTGCCTATACGGCTGGTAGCTCGTCCCCTGTCGTTAAGGACCAGGTTGCCGCAAATGTGACCGTCATTGGTCGCGATGCCCAGGGCAAGACTCAGACTTGGGTCGATAACGCGCAGTATGTGGTGACGTCCGGCTCGAGCGCGCTTGACCTTACGAAGGTCGCGCTCGAGGCGAATGATATTGACGCCGTTGCTGCGGGCTCCTTCATTCTGAGCCTTAAGTACAACGGTGTTGAGCTGGGTACGCCCCAAGATTATTCGACCTATTGGCAGCTGTTTATCAACGGCAACCTGAGTCTAGTGCCTATACGGCGGACAATGTCACCATCCATGCCGGCGATACCGTCACGTGGTTCTACGGTGGCTGGGGCGACCAGTTGCCGTCCGATTCTGTCCATGCTTCTGTTCAGGTTCTCGGTAAGGACAAGGACGGCAAGCAGCAGGTTTGGGCTTCGACGGGTCAGACGAGTCTCAAGGCGGGCTCTACTGCCAAGGATCTCCTTGAGCAGACCGGCCTTAAGCTCGATGCTAGCGAATCGTCTTGGGGCTGGTTCCTCAACGGTATTACTTCGCCGTTCGACAGTAAGTCCTATGGCTGGGATGCTGCGACCAAGAGCTATTGGCGCTTCTACGTAAATGGCAAGTTCGCCGACGTTGGCGCCGGTGCCTACAAGCTCCAGGAGGGTGACGCCGTCACCTTTATGTATGGTGCTGACGCCGATGCCCTCCCCGGTCAGGTGCTTGGATCCGCCGATGTTATCGGTCCCGATGTCAACGGCAACAATACTCGCTGGGGCTCGGCAAGCAGTGTTTCTTTGCCTGAAGGCTCTACTGCCCAGAACCTTATTGAGACGGTTCTGAAGGCCAAGGGCGTTACGTACAACGGCTCCCAGAGTGGCGAGTACTGGTTCCTCAATTCCATCAAATCGCCGTTCGAAGACAAGTCGTACGGTTATGATGCTGCGACCAATAAATATTGGCACCTGTATATCAATGGAGAGCCCTCCTTACTCTGCGCCAATCAGATTACGCTCAAGAGCGGCGATAAGGTCACGCTTGCCTATACCACCGACGATTCGCCCATGCCCGATCCCGACAAGGTTGTCGTGGACCCGAGTGCGACGACTCCTGATTGGGATGCCGAGTGGGCCGGCTACGGCAACAGTGGCAACGGTTCGACCGTAACGGATGCCAAGACGCCTGCGCAGGCCGCCGGTCTTAAGTGGGCCTTCGATTGGAAGGCCGAGTCTGGTCAGCAGTATGCCAACTGCAGCGAACCTGTCATCGCCAACGGCTTTGTGTACATCGCGACCGAGAACGAGCTCATCAAGATCGATTCGTCCACGGGCAAAAAGGTTGCCTCTGCGCCGCTTGCCTCCAAGGTGAGCTATACCTCTCGTCCGATCTATACCAATGGCCTTATCATCGTTCCGCTCAACGGCGGTGCGGTCCAGGCGATTACTGCAGACAAGCTGATCTGCAAGTGGCTGACGCCTGGTTTGACGGACTTGACGCAGAGCTCCTGCACCGTCGTTTCGGACGGCGAGTACGTCTATGTAGGCTCGGTCGATATTTCGTATGACGAGAATTACAACGCGACCTACGGCAACGGCTCCTTTGCGCGCATTAAGATTGCCACGGGCGAAGTTTCTTGGCAGAACATCGACCCTGCCGAGGGCTATTACTGGACTGGTGCGGCTTTGACGGATAAGTATGCCATCGTTCCTACGAGCGCGGGTACGCTTAAGTGCATTGATAAGACGACGGGCGATGTCGTTTCGACCATGAAGCTCGGCGCTGTCGCAAATGCCGATTGCATTGCCGATCCGTCCAATGGTTCGACCTTCTATCAGATGACGCACGACGGAAAGCTCCATGTGATTTCGCTTTCGGCGAAGGGCGTGCTGAGTGAACAGAAGACGGTTGATCTGGGCCTTACGAATAATCTGAGCGCCCCTGCGGTGTCTGGTGACAATCTGATTGTCGGCGGACAGACGGCTACTGGCTCTGCTCTGGTTCTCTATAACCTGAAGACGGGTAAGACCACGATGGTCGCTGCTGCCGACGGCAAGGCGCTGCCGGCTGGCCTCAACGGTATTGCTGCTACTCCGCTGGTGAGTGTTCAGGGCGGCAAGACCTATGTGTACTTCACCGTTAACAGCGCGGATAGCAAGGATTACGTCAACTACTCTGCTGGTGGTGGCGTGTATCGCTATACGCTCGGCGATGCAGAGGCGACGCAGATTTATGATGCGGCTGGCCATTACCAGTACTGTGACTCTCCGGTCATTGCCGATGCTTCTGGCAATCTCTACTACATTAATGATTCGGGCACGCTGTTTAAACTTGGAGCTGTCGAGTCTTGGACGGTTGCCTTTAACTCCAACGGCGGGTCTGCTTGCGACACTAAGTTTGTTGCTACGGCCGATGGCAAGCTGGTCAAGCCGGTCGATCCGACGCGCGATGGCTACACTTTCGGCGGTTGGTATACCGATGAGGCTTGCACGCAGGCGTATGACTTCAGTACGCCGGTGACGGCCGACCTGACGTTGTATGCCAAGTGGACCAAGAATGCCGTTAACCCTGGCGGTAATGGCGGTTCAGGCTCCAATGGCGGCAATGGCGGCGTTGGTAACGGTCTCGTTCATATAGGCTCCATTGATCTTCAAGCATGAAACGACCTTTCCATAGAAGCTGTGATCCATATTGGCGCAGATCTCCCCCGGTTCTGGCTCCGGCTCGAAGGGCGGCGCTATTGCCCCGGGCCAGAAGCCGGTGACCAAGACGACGGTGTCGACCAAGACCGAGACCAGGGACAACAAGTCCGACAAGAAGGACTCCGATAAGTCCGATAAGAAGGACGAGAAGAAGTCTGACAAGAAGTCTGACAGGAAGTCTGACAGGAAGGACGGCAAGTCCGACAAGAAGTCCGACAAGAAGTCCGATTCCAAGTCCGATACGGGTGCTGTTTCCACGACCACTGCTAAGAAGTCCTCTAGTGCTTCCGAGCAGGAGACTGGCACCAATCCGCTCGCCATCGTTGGCATCGCCGCCGGCGTGATTGGCCTCGCGCTCATCGCCGTCTTCGTGCTGACCAAGCGCGGCAAGGGTGACGGTAATGCCCGATAAGCCCAAGGAGACCAGCGGGCAACAGCCCGACTCCTCGTTTATCCAGCTCGATGATCCAAAGCAAAAGGGCGCCGCTTCGGCGGCGTCCGCCTCTCGTCGCAAGGCGCTCCTTGGCGTTCTTGCTGCCGCGTACACCATTCTGATCGTCGTCTCGCTGGGCTTCGTCCATCCTTCCGAGAGCGGCGCCTGGTCCATTGACTGGATCGTTCAGACCGTGACGGGGGAGAGCGTCGTCGCCAAGGACACCAAGGGGTCTGGCTCGTCTGCCGCTTCGGGCGAGGCCAGTTCCAAGGATTCCAAATCTTCGAATGATGCAAAAGACGAGCCCAAGGGTTCGAACGACGCCAAGGACGATTCCGAGTCTTCAAACAAGGAATCGGACAAAAACTCGGATAGCAAGAAGTCCGAGGACCGGGGCGGCAAGAAGTCTGGCGATAAATCCGCTGCCCAAAATACGGGAGCCGGTGATACTTCCAATGCGTCTGGCGGTGCTTCTTCGGGCGGTGGCCAGTCGTCTGATGGAGCCTCGTCCTCTAATGGTGGAAACGCCTCCTCGGGCAGCCAAAGCGGCTCACAGGAGTCCAGCTACGTTACGGTGACGGTTTCGGTCACATCGAGCGCTGTGGGCAATCCTGTGTCCTCTGGCGGCACCTTTACCTTTAACGAAGGCGCCACCGTTTACGATGCCCTGTGCGCGCTAGGCCTTTCTGTCAACGCACACGGCTCGTCGTACGGCACGTATGTTTCCGCGATTGGTGGTTTGGCCGAGAAACAGTACGGCGGCACGAGCGGCTGGATGTACTCCGTCAACGGCACAACGCCCATGACGGCCTGCAGTAACTACGTTCTCTCCAATGACGACAACGTCGTTTGGTATTACGTAACGGGCTAGAGGCCTCGACATAGCGCGCCAGACGGGCGGTTCGGGCCAACATCCGGACCGCCCGTTTTTCATGCGAATGGGACTGGGTCGCCGGGTCTCTCTGCAAACAAAAAACCGGTTGGAACGGGAATTCCAACCGGTTATACATTCAAGCAAATAGTGAATCGACTACGACCGTGCGCCCTCGAGGAAGAAGCGACGGCTGAAGTAGTTGTACCAGGTGACAAGGAACGTGGCGATGGCCTTCATGGCTTGGTAGCCGATGCTCAAAAACGTGACGCCCACAAACATATACAGGTCGTTGAGGCCCAGGCCGATCACCGACAGGATGGTGAAGATCGTGAACTCGCGCTTGCGGCTCATGCCTTCGCGGTGGTCGAACACGTACTTCATGCTGAGCCAGTAGTTGACCACGACGGACGTGATAAACGAAACCGTGGTGCTCATCAAAAAGTCGAGGTGGAACAGCTCGACGAGCGCAATGAGCATGCCCCAGTCGATGCCAAAGGAGATAAGACCCACGACAGCAAACTTGAGGAACTGCTTGGTATGAGGTTGTGCCAGCGCCTTGCGCACGTAATCACATCCAATGCGTTGATGAATCGAGCAGAGGATACTTTAGAGCTTTTACAAGGGAAACGTAAGGTCTTTGCCAAGAACTATATGAACTCGCCAAATTTTCAAGAGCTAATCCGCAAACGTTGAAAATTTGCCCGTAAACGAGCGGCACCCACGGACGATACTGCGCTGAGTGCACGTCGTCCGTGGGCGCCGTAATGCTGCAGGGGTTTCGAGCTACTTGGTCTCGTCGCCCTCCAGGAAGATTTTTCGGGTCACAAAGTTGTAGACCATGACAAGCGCGGTGGCGCAGATCTTGGCGATATTGGCCTCGAGTCCCAGGCCGGCGTTGAGCGCCAGCACGATGCCGTCGTTGAGCACCAAACCGATCACGGACAGCACGACAAAGATGATGAACTCGCGGCGGCGGCTCATGCCTTCCTTGTGCGCAAACACGTACTTCATGCTTGCGAGGTAGTTAAAGATGAGTGAGATGATAAAGCCGCTGGTGTTGGCGATTAGGATGTTGAGGCCCAGACCGTAGTGGAGCAGATTCATAATGCCAAAGTCGATAACCGTGGCAATGACACCGACGACGCCAAATTTCATGATCTGCGCAAGGAGCTTTTGCATGGTACCTGCCTTAGGGTGGCGCGGGGACGCCGTGGGGATGACAAACTCAGCAAGTTTAGCCAATCCCCGCGGGTGGGGCTAGACGCGCTCTTCGATAGCACCGTTTCTATATGCATCGAGCAGCTGGCGCAGATCCTGGATCTGGCTGCGAATCTTGGCGCCAGTATCGGTGTCGCTCACCATGCGGCGACGGTCTGCTTGGTCAAAACGGTTGGTCTCGCTTTCGATGTCCACGTTGCGCGTGAGTGCCTCGGCAACCGTCGTAAAGGCCCGGTGCGACTTGAGGCGGCAGCCGCGCGAGCTCGAGATGAGCGTATAGCCGGCGATGCCCGTCTTGGGATGGTAAGCGCGGCAGAAGCCGCCATCGATGACCAGCAGCTTGCCCTCGGCGCGGATGGGCTGCTCGCCCTTGGTGGTTTTAACGGGCGTGTGGCCGTTGATGATGTGGCCGGTCGGCGAGCATGCCATGGGCGCGACGCCAAACTCGCGCATGATATCATCGCAGACCGAGGGCGACTTGGTAAGCGTAAAGTACGGGTCCATCGGCTCGACCCAGGTGCTCTTATCGGCGATATAGGCGCGCTCAAAGGTACGCACCAGGCGTCCGCTGGCGGGTGAATTGAAGCCAATCCACAGGTACCACATCCAGTCGAGGGCATCGCGGTCGCCCACGCGCCACGCGCGGCGGGCGATGTGGTCGCAAAAATCGAGATAATCGCGGCCAGCGTGCCAGGTGCCCAGGCAGTTCATGCTGCTAAAGGTGCCGTCTTCGTTGAGCGGAACGCAGCCGTGGAAGAGCAGGTTGCCGTTGGCGACCTTGTACATCGAGCCGTGGGTGTAGAGGAAATCGATATGGCGATGCAGGTGATCGGCGGTTACAAACTCGGACACGAGCTTGTCGATGATGTGCTGCTCCTGAGACGTGAGCGTGTAGGGGTCCGCCGGGTCGACGGTGGGGAAGTCGTTGGTCGTGAGCGGCCACACGCTGCCGTCGGCGAGCGTGACCGTGCCGGTGTCGTGGTCGATCTTGTCGAGTAACAGGCGGTCGGTCATATCGAACTCGGGGTGGCGCTGGATAATCTGGCCCTCGAGCTTAAAGAGCAGCACGTTGATGGCCTTGATCAGCGGGGTGATGGACTCACCGGCGGTGTAGGTGGCATCGGCAAAGGCGACAAGCTCACGCAGCGAGATGCCGTAGTCGTTCTCCAGGATCTCGTAGTTGTCGTAGCGTAGGTTGTTGCGCAACACCGTGGCGATGCAGGCGGGCTTCCCGGC
>URNJ01000096.1 GCA_900549215.1 uncultured Collinsella sp. | reverse complement strand
CGCATACTGTCCCAGCAGCATTTCCTGCCACTCCGGACGCAGCCAGTGCAGCACAAACATGGACAGTACCAGCAGCACACAGAGCATGCACTGCACCATTGCCACATCGTCCGCACGCTGCTTTTTCTCCGGCGGTTCGGAGAAATCCCCCCGCACCAGAATCGGCTCCTCCGGAATGGATTCCTCCGTCTGTTTCGGCTCTTCCGGCAGTGTCTGATGTTCCAGCTCTTCCATCTTGCCAATGCCCCTTTCCTCTTCATGATAGTGCAATTCTATGGCAGCGGAACGCAAAATATGCCCCTGCTGCAAGGGGGCACAGCAGAGGCATATTTCGAAACGGGATGCGGGGTCAGCTCTCCTCCGGCGTTTCCTTGCTGATTTTAAAGATCATCCGAAACAGACCGGACAGCAGGCGGGGACTCTTTACCACAACAATTTTCATAACAGGTGGCCTCCTTTCAAGGTTACAACCCATTATATTCTCTGTCGTGGAAAATGGTTCTCAGAGTCTGCCGAAGCACGCCTTTCCTGCGTACTGTGCTACCCCTCCCAGCGCTTCCTCAATGCGCAGCAGCCGGTTATATTTGGCGACACGCTCGCTGCGACAGGGTGCGCCGGTCTTGATTTGTCCCGTGTTGCAGGCAACCGCCAGATCGGCAATGGTGGTGTCCTCCGTTTCGCCGGAGCGATGGGAGGCAATGGCGGTATACCCGAACTGGTGCGCCATGCGGATGGCTGCCAGCGTCTCCGAAACTGTGCCGATCTGGTTGGGCTTGATGAGGATGGAGTTGGCGCAGTGGGAGGTGATGCCCTGATGCAGCCGTCTGGTGTTGGTAACGAACAGGTCATCCCCCACCAGCTGCACCGAACCGCCCAGCGTGTCCGTCAGCATGCTCCAGCCGTCCCAGTCCTCCTCGGCCATGCCGTCCTCGATGGAAATGATGGGATAGGTGTCGACGAGTTTCTCCCAGTAATCAACCATCTGGGCGCTCGTGTACTCCACGCCCTCGCCCTTGAGCTCGTACATACCGCTCTCGGCGTTGTAGAACTCGGTGGACGCCGGATCCATGGCGTACATGAAGTCGACGCCGGGCTTAAAGCCGGCCTTCTCCACGGCCTTGGTGATGTACTCGAACGGCTCGGCATTGGTCTTGAGGTTGGGGGCAAAGCCGCCCTCGTCGCCCACGCCGCCGCCCAGGCCGGCCTCGTGCAGCACGCCCTTGAGGGTGTGGTAGACCTCGGCGCACCAACGCAGGCCCTCTGCAAAGCTCGGAGCGCCCACCGGCATGATCATGAACTCCTGGAAGTCAACGTTGTTGTCGGCATGCACGCCGCCGTTGAGGATGTTCATCATGGGCGTGGGCAGCAGGTGGGCGTTGACACCGCCCAGGTACTGGTACAGCGACAGGCCCGCCGACTCGGCAGCGGCGCGGGCAACAGCCAGCGACACGCCCAGGATGGCGTTCGCACCGAGCTTGGTCTTGTTGGGGGTACCGTCCGCGGCAATCAGCGCAGCATCGACGGCGCGCTGGTCGAAGGCATCGAGGCCCACGACGGCGTTAGCGCACTCATTGTTGACGTGCTCGACGGCCTGCGAGACGCCCTTGCCCAGGTAGCGACCCTTGTCGCCATCGCGCAGTTCGCAAGCTTCGAAAGCACCGGTCGAAGCGCCCGAAGGCACCATCGCGCGGCCGAAGCTGCCGTCCTCGAGCACGACCTCGACCTCGACGGTGGGGTTGCCGCGGCTGTCGAGCACCTCACGACCGTAGACGTCCAAAATGTCACTCATGTTGTCTCCCTCTCACTTGGAAACGGGTTGAATGCTTGGCGACACGGCATTGCGCCAATGTGGCGCTTTGGTTTGCAAGTTAGCCATGTCGCACTTTTTGCATTATGCCCTAAGTTAGCCGAGGGATACACTTGATTTTCGAAAAATTTAGCGGGAACGATGAGGCGTGTCAGCCCGTCGTTCCCGCAGTCTTACTCCTCCGCCTTTGCGGCATCCCACAGGTCGTTGAGACCGTGGGTCGAAAGCTCGGCCAGACCCACGTTGGCGTCAGCCGCCATCCGCTCCATTGCAGCCCAACGGCGACGAAACTTTGCCGTGCTGGCACGAAGGGCGCTCTCGGCGTCAATGCCCTCCTTGCGCGCGACGTTGACCAAGGCAAAGAGCAGGTCGCCGAACTCCATTTCGCGCTCGGGCGAGCCAGGGGCCTCGGCCTCAAACTCGGCACGCTCCTCGGCGACCTCGTCCCACACATCCTGGACCGTCTCCCACTCAAAGCCCACGGCAGCCGCCTTGCGCGACACCTTCTGGGCCTGCATCAGCGCCGGCAGATGCGTGGGCACGCCGTCGAGCAGGCCCTCGGGCGCAGCCTCGCCTGCCGCCACGGCCTTGTCCTTGGCAGCCTTCTCGGCAAGCTTAACCTCGTCCCAAATCTTGAGCACCTCATCGGAGCTGTCGGCATCCGCATCGCCAAACACGTGCGGATGACGGCGAATGAGCTTGGCGTCGATATCGCGTGCCACGTCGGCCAGCGTAAACTCGCCGGCGTCCGCCGCGATCTGCGCGTGCAGCGCCACCTGCATGAGCACGTCGCCCAGCTCCTCGCGCAGGTGAACCGCGTCGTCCACCTCGATGCAGTCGAGCGCCTCGTAGGCCTCCTCGATCATGTTCTTGCCAATGCTGCGGTGCGTCTGCTCGCGGTCCCACGGGCAGCCGTCGGGCTGACGCAAGCGCCAGACGGTCTGCACCAGATGTTGTAGCTCGGCCGACGCGTCGACCAGCGTGGACAGATCGCGCGAGCCCTCGGCATTTTGCTGAGCCATGTGCTCTGCCATGGTTACTCCTCCTCCAGGATCACATGGCGGAACGCGCCGTCCTCGTAGACGCCGTAGCTGTGCGTGCCGTCCTTGGGAATGCTCACGCTACCGGGGTTGAAGAGCCACAGGCCTGGGTGCGCGGCGCTTTCCTCGTTGACCTTGATGTGCGTGTGACCGTAGACGAGCGCGGAGCCCTCGGGCAGCGCGGGCGCGTGGTCGACGCTGTTGTGCATGCCGGCGCCAAAGACGTGGCCGTGCGTCAGGAACAGCTCGCGGCCGGTTTCGTCAAACAGCGTGGCGTAGTCGGCCATGACGGGAAAGTCGAGGACCATCTGGTCGACCTCGGCATCGCAGTTGCCGCGCACCGCGATGATGCGGTCGGCCAGGGCGTTGAGCAGCGGGATTACGCGCTTGGGGGCGTAATCGCGCGGCAGGTCGTTGCGCGGACCGTGATAGAGCAGGTCGCCCAGCAGGACGATGCGGTCGGGCTGCTCGGACTCGATGGCGGCAACCAGGCGCTCGGTCCAATATGCCGAGCCGTGGATGTCGGAGGCGATGAGGTATTTCATAGGGAGGTCCTTTCGGTGAGGTTGATGGGGGGTTGGTGTGGCGCGTCGTCGACCGTGTCACTCAAATCGCAGTGCCGCGCTCTGAGCCGCCTGCATCACGCGCTGGAGCGGCACATTATGCTCGCGAGCGAGACGGGCGCAGTCCTCGTACTCGGGCGCTGCACGCTCGCTGCCGTCGGGCAGGGTGGCAACCTTGACGGCCACCTCGCCCCATGGCGTCGTTACGCGCTCAAAGCGGCGTGGCAGGCAAACGCGCTCCATGACCTGGCGACGAATGCCGTTGGTCGTGGTTTCCAAAAAGATAATCGTCTGCAGGCGCTCGATATCCTCGTGAGCACAGATTACCTGTAGCTGCCAGCTGGGGCGGCCTTTCTTGCAATAGAGGGGCAGCCAATGTACCTCGCGAGCACCCGCCTCGCGCAGGCGGTCGGCGGCATAGGCGAGCACCTCGGGCGACGCATCGTCGATGTCGCACTCCAGCTTGACGATGGTCTCGGGCGCATCGGTCTCGCGGGACAGCGGGGATGTGCTATCGCATTGCATACGGTCCGGATCCTTTCCGCGCGGGCTCGTTTTGTTCACCCAAACGCTAGCACATCGCGGGCGGCGCAGAGGCGGCGTCATGGGATAGATGCGACTTTTGCTGGGCGCAAGTGCTGGCGCGCTCCAACGCCGGCCCGCTCCACTCAAACGTGTACGTCAGCCTCCAAACATGTCATTTTTTGCAGCTTTTGGAGGCTGATGTACATGTTTTGAGAGCGCAAGCGAGGCCGCACCGCGCGCCGCACAGCCTTTCCAATCGATTTCGACCCCTGGCGTGCCCGGCGTGTTGAAAGCTGCGCCATTACAATGGAGCGGATTCGCTTGACGCAAAGGAGCTGCCATGTCTGCTTGCCCGATGGTCGATTGCCATACCCACACCTCGTTTTCGGACGGACATGCCTCGTTTGAGGACAACGTTCGCGCCGCTGCTGCGGCCGGTTGCCGCGTCATGGTCTCGACCGACCATCTCACCCTGCCCGCCAGCATGGACGCCAACTGCGAAGTGCAGGTTGTCGAGGGCGACCTGCCGGCACATCGTCTGGCCTTTGAGGACGCCCGCAAACTCGCCGCGCAGATTGCGCCGGAGCTCGAGCTTATCTATGGCTTTGAATGCGATTGGTACGAGGGCTGCGAGCCTTTGGTTGAGCGCTGGTCCCAGGGCGCCGTCGTACGCCTGGGCAGCGTGCATTGGATTGGCAACCCAGGCGATATCATGGCCGGTGCCGCGGGTACGGCGGGAACGGAAAACGTCGCTCGCCCCGATACACCCGATTCCCTTTGCGGTTGGATCGACGACGACACCAACCTGCACGTTTGGGAAAACTTAGGCGTGCGCGGCGTGTGGGAGCGCTACGTCGACGACTGGTGCCGCGCTTGCGAAAGCCCGCTTAACTTTGATGTGATGGCTCATCCCGACCTGGTCATGCGCTTTTCGAAGGAAGGCTTTGCGCCCGACTTTGACCCCGCACCGTTTTGGCAGCAGATGGCCGAATGCGCCCACGATGCGGGCCGCCGCATTGAGGTCTCGACCGCCGCACCGCGCAAGGGCCTCGACGACTACTATCCCACGACCGGATTGCTGCGTTGCTTTGCCCACGCCGAGGTACCCATCACCTTTGGCTCGGACGCGCACCGCGCCTGCGACATCTGCTGGAATATCCGCGAGGCCCAGGCCCACGTCTACGACTGCGGTTATCGAACCTTCGACATCCCCCACCCCACCGGCGAATGGGAACCCACACCCCTCGACTAGCCATCCCTTCATAAGTTGCGGTGGAATAGGGATTGTTTTGCCTGATGAAGCGCTTAAACAGTCCCTATTTCACCGCAACTTCCATGACCCCGTTACACCAACAAAGACTGTCCCAAACGACTAGTGGCGGCGGGCGTTGAGTTCGCCGGCTAGCTCGTCGAGGGTGATACCGTAGCGCTCGAGCGTCACGAGCAGGTGGTAGACCAGGTCGCCGGCCTCGTAGCGAATGTGATCGTGGTCGTTATCCTTGCAGGCCATGATCACCTCGCTCGCCTCCTCGGCAAGCTTCTTGAGCAGCTCGTCCTCGACGTCGGTCAGCAGACGCGCGGTATAGCTCTCCTGCGGCGATGCATCACGACGACCGTGAATCACCTCGGCCAGACCTGTCAGCGTCTCACCGATATTTCCATCCTGAACGTTTGCGGTGCGCACACCCATAGTTCAATCCTTTCTGGTGGCCGAGCGTCTAATCGAGCGCCCGCCCTACGCGAGTTTCTTAAAGAAGCAGGTGCGGTTGCCGGTGTGGCAAGCTGGACCCGGCGAGTCGACCTTGACCAGCAGCGTATCGCTATCGCAGTCGGCCCAAAGTTCCTTGACCTCCTGCATATTGCCGCTCGTCGCGCCCTTGTTCCAGAGCTCCTGACGGCTACGGCTCCAAAACCACGTGGTCCCGGTCTTGAGCGTCAGCCCCACCGACTCCTCGTTCATCCAAGCAACCATAAGCACCTCGCCGGTGTCATACTGCTGAACCACACAAGGAATCAGCCCACGGGCGTCGTACGTAAGATCAGACGCTTCTATTACCTCAGTCATCATTTCTCCCAAGTAATTACCGTAAACCCCACAGGTCGGCGAGGGTTGTCCAGGTGCCGCAGGTTGCCGCGAAAGAGGAGCGACGCGTACTTTGGTACGCGAGCGACGGTTTGAGCGACAAGATGCGGTGCCTGGGCAAGCCGCAGCGAAGCCCGCAGCATTAGAAGTCCAACCTCACAGGAACACCTTGAGAGGCCATATATTCTTTGACTTCGCGAATGCTGAAGGTTCCAAAGTGAAAGACGCTCGCTGCCAGCACGGCATCGGCTTCGCCCTCGATCACGCCCTCGGCAAAATGCTCGAGCGTGCCCACGCCGCCGCTCGCAATCACCGGAATCGGCACCGCACGGGCCACGGCGCGGGTGAGCGCCAGGTCAAAGCCGGCCTTGGTGCCGTCGCGATCCATACTGGTCAGTAGGATCTCGCCGGCACCGCGACGAGCCGCCTCCTCGGCCCACGCCACCGCGTCGATACCCGTGGCGTTACGACCGCCCGCCGTGAAGACCTCCCACTTGTCGGCACCAGATGCGCCGGGCAAACCGACGCGCTTAGCATCGATCGCCACAACCACGGCCTGGCTGCCAAACGCCGCGGCGGCCTGGCTGATCAACGACGGATCGCGCACGGCCGCCGAGTTGAGCGACACCTTGTCGGCACCGGCGGCAACCATGGTGCGCATGCCCGCCAGATCGCGAAAGCCGCCGCCCACGGTATAGGGAATGGCCAGCTCCTCGGCCGCATGCGCCGCCATCTCGATAGTCGTCGCACGGTTGTCGCTCGTGGCGGTAATGTCCAGGAAGACGACCTCGTCCGCACCCTCGCGATCGTAAGCGCGCGCCAGCTCGGTCACACCGTCATCGGCATAAAAGATGGTGGTGTACTTGGCCTTCTGCATGCTCAGGTCCAGCATCTGCTGGTCGGTATTCAGGGTATCAAAGGCCCATACCGTCAGGACGCACCCGGCCACGCACATC
>URNJ01000095.1 GCA_900549215.1 uncultured Collinsella sp. | reverse complement strand
GAAGAAGCCGGGGGCGCCCCGCCGCTAAGGACGGCGAGTAATCATGGAGGCGGTGGTTCCTGCCGACATCGTCATTAAGACGACGGCGCTGTTTACGGCCGAGGAGCTTGAGCCCCATGCGGGATGCGTCGCGGTTCGCGGCAACGAGATCGTCGCCGTGGGCGCACCCGACAAGGTGCAGCCGTTTGTCGGTCCCGATACCGAGGTGATCGATGCGGGCAACAAGCTGGTCATGCCCGGATTCAACGATTCGCACATGCACTTTGCGCTCGGCTCCATCCAGAAAGACGAGGACTTCTGCTGCGATTTGATGTTCTTGCCGAGCGAGCAGGCCTGCGTCGATGCCGTGGCGAAGTTTGCCGCCGAGCACCCCGACAACCCGTGGATCTACGGCCAGGGCTGGTATTCGCCCGCATGGGAGGATCCGACTGATCCCGACTGCCGTAGCCTCGATGCACTCGACATCGATCGCCCGATTGTGCTTTCGGACTTTTCGATGCACGTGGTTTGGTGCAATACCGCCGCGCTCAAAGCGGTCGGCATCGACCGTAACACCCCGACGCCCGAGGGCGGCCTCATCCGCCACTTTGACAACGGCGAGCCCAACGGTTTTCTGTCCGAGCCCCAGGCGACGAACATTCTGCTCGATGTGGTGCTCAACAAGCCGGACCTCGATGCTTCGCTGCTCAAGTCGATGCGCAAGTTTAACAGGCTCGGCATCACTTCGATCGGCGACATGCATCCCCTGGGCGTGACTACGCCCGGCGTGTACGACATTTACGACCGACTGGCAAACGAGGACCTCAGCACGCTGCGCATTAGCTATTACTCTGCGCTCGATGCTCCCATGGCGGAGTCGCAGGCTCTGAGGGCGCGCCATCATGGCGAGCGCGTGCGCATGGCGGGCCTTAAGTACATCCTGGACGGCTGCCCCGAGGCCTATACGGCATACATGCACGAGCCGTATCTCAACGCCCCCATGGGCAAGGGCTTCCGCGGCGAGCCGGCGTGCAACCAAGAGACGCTCGACCGCATGGTGCTCGAGGCCGATAAGAACGGCTTTGACGTTCGCATCCATGCCATTGGCGATGCCTCGGCCACGATGATCATCGATGCCGTCGAGCGCGCCGAGGAGGCGTGCGGCGACAAGGGGACGCGTTTTGCCATCGAGCACACCGACAACCTGCAGTTTGAGGACATTGCGCGTATGAAGCGCCTGGGCATTAACGCCGCGATTCAGCCGCAGCATCCCATTGGAGGCCTTGGGCAGGGCGTGTACGAGGGCTCGCTCGGCGAGGAGCGCATGAGCCATATGTGGCGCTACCGGGAGGAGGCCGACGGCGGAATCCATCTGGGCCTCGGTACCGACTGGCCTGCGGTCATGTCGATCGATCCCATCGACACCGTATATGCTGCGGTGACGCGCAGCGAGTTCGATGGGCATCCGGCGGAAGGCTATTTCCGCGAGAACGCGCTGACGCTTGGCGAGACGCTCCAGGCGCATACGCTCGGCTCCGCCTATGTCGAGGGTTTCGAGCGCCGTCTGGGCAGTCTTGCCGCCGGCAAGCTGGCCGACATCGTTATCCTGTCGGGTAACCCGTTTGAGATGGACCCGATGGCGCTTCGCGAGCTGGAGGTCGAGACGACCATATTCGATGGGCGTATTGTCTATCGAAAGGACGAGGCATAGTTAGGGTGATTGACGTGAGCAAAGGGACGGTCGAGAAGTACGCGTTGCTGTTTGTGGTGTGCGGCGTCGTGTTTGCCGCCAACTACGCGCAGTACCAGGTGTCGGGGTTGGCGCACATGGTTGTGTCGAGCCTGCGGTTGTCGTCTGCCGAGTTTTCGGCTGTCCTGTTTGCCCCGTTTATTCCTGCCGTGGTGTTTGGTATGCCGGCAGGCGTTTGTGCCGATCGTCGCGGCGTGAAGGCGCTCGTGTTTTTCGCATCGGCGGTTTCTGCGGCCGCGGCGGTCGCGCGCGTCGCGTGTTCCTCGTTTGCGACGCTGTTTGCAGCGAGCATGCTGCTGGGCGCGGCGCCCTGCGTCATCAACGCCATTGCGTTGAAGGTGTTGGGACCTGCTTTTGGCGATGACACCGATCGCGCCATGGGGTGGTTTTATGCGGCGGGCTCCGCCGGCATTGCCTGCTCGCTTGCGACGTCTCCTCTCTTTGCGGCGGCTGGGCAGGCATACGTGCTCGCCGCTGTCTTGTTTGCGGTATTTGGGCTGCTGTGGCTGCTTGTCGCGCCGTCGGCGGACGCCGTGCGTGCAGCAAGCGATGGCGGCGCCGGTGACTCCGTGCCGATGGCGGGCGCTTTTGGAACGGTGGCCAAGATGCCGATGATTTGGCTTGTGGCGGTGCTACTTGGAGTCGCCCTCGCGTCGGCTACGGCGTACTCCGGTTATTTGGTATCGGCGCTCGAGGTTTCGATCGAGCCGCAAACCGCTGGAGTCCTGGCTTCGTTTGTAACCCTCGGATCGATTGTCGGGAGCGTGGTCGGCCCCTATATGCGCGCGCAGTTTAAGGACTACCGTGCATTTATAGCTTTGTCGGCGGGCGCCGGAGGCGTGCTCATGTGGGCTGGGGAAGCCTTTATTTCCACGTCTTCGATAGGGCTGATGTTTGCGATCGGCATCGCGAGCGCCGTTGCCGGGCCCGTCGTCCAGTCGCTGCCGTACATGCTTCCCGGCGTGCGCGATGGCCTTGCGGGAAGCGCCGGCGGTGTGGTGAGTACCGTCTCGCTGGGATTGACGTTTTTGATTCCCGTGGTGCTTTCTTGCTGCATTGGCGAGAGCTACGAAACGCTTCTTTTGGGATGCGCCGTTCTGTTTGGCGCCACGGCGCTGGCGTCTCCGCTTCTGCCCTCGCCCGATTCGCTTACGTAGTGCCACGCCCCCGTTTGTTCGATGCCGGTTGGCACAATACTAGGAGTTGATTTACTTGACGTTGAAAAAGAGCACCGTCGTGACGATCCTCAATGGCATCGTCAACCCTCTGCTCATGTGTTCGTTTTTGCCGATTATCGAGGGAAAAGCCGCACTCGATTTTCAAGGCGTCACGGGCTTTTGGGGACAGCTTGCCCTAGCCATTGCCATTGCGCAAATTGTGAGCTTTATGCCGCTCTTTGGTAAAACCGTCGGCATGTGCGTCGAGTTTTTTGGCTTTGAGCCAGGTACTCCCGGCGCGCGTGTCTGCGGAACCGTTGTGGGCGCTACGCTGCTCTTTTGCCTTATCGGACTGTTTGAGATTGCTTTTCAGACGGGCTTTGGCGTGGTCAATGGCATGCCTTATTTTTCGCGCTGGGCACGTCTTGTGACGGGCGGCTGGGCGTTTGTTGTTGTGGGCGGCTTGCTGTTTGACCCCTTTGCCGCGGCGCTTGCCGCTAAGGTGACGGGCGAATAGAGCTTGGTGCCGCTTGTGCAGCGGGTATAACAGACGAATGGCTGTCGGGGCCGACCGGGGGACTGGTCGGCTTCTTTTTTGCGCGTGCTACCATGTACGGGCATTTGTCTGATGGAGGCTGCCGTTGTCGCGTGCGTTGCAACATATGGAGATCCCGCTGCTCCTGGCGGTGCCGGTGGTGATGGCTGCTGCGCTGCCGGCGGGTATTGAGCACGCGGCGCTTGCCATGCTGGTTGTAGTGGCGCTGGTGCTTGCGCTGTTCTTTGCGGGTTACGAGGCATCTCATCCGGGTTTGCGCCAGATTATGCCCACGCTGGTGCTGGCGGCGCTGGCGGCGGCGGGGGGCCTCCTGTTTGGGCCTATTCCCGACTTTAAACCGGTGAGCGCCATCGCCATTATCGCGGGGGCGACGCTTGGTCGCCGCAATGGTTTTATGGTTGGCGCGCTGGCGGCGCTGACCAGCAATTTCTTTTTTGGACAGGGCATGTGGACGCCGTGGCAGATGTATGCCTGGGGGCTCGTGGGATACGTTGGCGGTGCGCTGGCGTATGCGGGTGCATTCGACCGCGCCGATGGCACCGTGCGCATGCCGGCGCTACTGACCTACGGCTTTGCTTCGGGTTTGCTGTACGGCGTGGTGATCAACGCGTATGACATCATTGGATTTGTACAGCCGCTTACTTGGGCGGGTGCCGTGGCGCGTCTTGCCACGGCAGTGCCGTTCGATATCACACATGGCCTCGCGACCTGCGTGTTCTTGGTCGCCCTGTACAAGCCCTGGTGTCGCCGCATTAACCGAGTCGTCGTGAAGTACGGGCTGTAGGGCTGGTTGCGTCGGGGCGGGAATCAATACTGCCGAAGCGCCATTTCAAAACTACGCCGGTTTACGGGGCCAGATTGGCACAGGCAGACCATACCGGCTTTTTTCGAAATGGAGCAAGCCGTTTACCTGCGGTTTTATTATTTCAGAATTCCGTATGGTTAGGGGTTCGCGATTCAGCCCCGTAAACCGGCATAGTTTTGGAATGGCCGGCTGATACGACGGGCATCGTGGCCCCCAGAGAGCCAAATTGATCCATTTTCTTCCGTTTCCAGATGTCCCCAGGAAATCAGTTGACGGCGCTTGTCACGAAACCGGCCCATCTACTACGTTTAGCTTGATACCCCCGACCATGACCGCGTTTTATGAAAAACCGCAGGCTTTCTACCTGCGGTTTTCTTTTTGCGTTGTTCGCTGTGGTTGAGGGTAGTGGCTTAAACGTAGTAGATGGGCTGGTTTCGTGGCGGACGGGGTCACGCGGGCGCCCTTGCGCGGGCAAAAGTGATCCGTATTCCTTCGTCCCCGGGGGATCATTTGGGGGCTAGAGCTCTAGCGTGAGGGTGACAGGGCAGTGGTCGCTGCCAAAGATGTCGCCGCGGATGCCGGTGTCGCGTACGTTGTCGGCGATTGCGTCGCTCACCAGGAAATAATCGATGCGCCAGCCGGCGTTGTTCTTGCGAGCATTAAAGCGGTAGCTCCACCAGCTGTAGACGCCCTCGACGCTGGGGTTTGCCGCGCGCCAGGTATCGGTGAAGCCGGCGTTGAGCAGCTCGGTAAACTTGCCGCGTTCTTCGTCCGAAAAGCCCGCGTTGCCGCGGTTGGACTTGGGGTTCTTAAGGTCGATCTCCTCGTGCGCCACGTTAAAGTCGCCGCAAGTTACGACGGGCTTGCCGCTCTCGCGCTCAAGCGCGCTCAAAAAGCCGCGATAGGCATCGTCCCAGGCCATGCGCACATCGATGCGCGCGAGTTCGTTTTGCGCGTTGGGCGTATAGACGTCAACAAACCAAAACTTGTCGAACTCGAGCGCACAGACGCGGCCCTCGGTTGCGGCTGGGGCGACGAGCTCGGCCGTCTCGCCCTCGCCGGCGTAAGGCAGCAGCGCGTCGGCGCGCAACACGCGCAGCGGTTCCTGGCGGCTAAAGACCGCGGTGCCCGAATAGCCTTTACGCTCGGCGTAGCTCCAGGTTTGGTGATAGCCGGGCAGGTCAATATCGACCTGGCCTTCTTGCAGCTTGGTCTCTTGCAGCGCCAGGATATCGACGTCGAGTTCTTGCGCGATCTGGATAAAGCTCGGGTCCTTTTTTAGCACGGCGCGCAGGCCGTTGACGTTCCACGAGGCGAAAGTGTAAGTCTGAGGCATGGTGTCCTTTCGACGGGGTTGGCAGGCTTAAGATTAGCGCAACGGGGGCGGGGTGGGCTCCGTGGGCGACGGCGCAATCGCGGCCGCCCCGACCAACATGGACGGAGGACAAACATGACGCAAGCGATAACAGATCCCAGGCAGGCCTCCGCCGCGCTGGCGGAGCTGTTCAATACCCACGAGCGCGTGGTGTTCTTTGGCGGCGCTGGTGTTTCCACGGCAAGCGGCATTCCCGATTTTCGCAGCGTGGACGGCCTGTATCACCAGCAGTTTGCCTATCCGCCCGAGACCATGCTGTCGCATAGCTTTTACGAGGCGCATCCGGCCGAGTTCTTCGACTTTTACCGCACCAAGATGATCGCGCTTAACGCTAAGCCCAACCGCTGCCACACCAAGCTGGCCGAGCTGGAGCGCGCCGGCAAGCTCGACGCCGTGGTGACGCAAAACATCGACGGCCTGCATCAGATGGCCGGCTCACAGCGCGTGTTCGAGCTGCACGGATCGGTCCATCGCAACATTTGCCAGTCGTGCGGCGCGGTCTATAGCGCCGAGTGGATTTGCTCGCGCGAGCACGAGGATGCCGCGGGCGTGCCTGCGTGCCCCGCGTGCGGCGGCCGCATCAAGCCCGATGTAGTGCTCTACGAAGAGCCGCTCGACGAGCATGTGTTGACCGGTGCCGTTGCCGCCATCGCCGCCGCCGATGCCCTCATTGTGGGCGGGACCTCGCTCGTGGTGTATCCGGCGGCAGGCCTTACGCGATACTTTACCGGCGATACGCTGGCCATATGCAACCTTGCTCCCACCGATCAGGATGCAAATGCCGACCTGCTGATTTCTTGCGACATCGCGGCCGCGTTTGCGTTCTAGCCCGCGCGCGCGGATACAATAGAAAGACTGAGTGCAAAGCGACCCCGCCGCCAGCTCCCCAGACTCGGCGGCGTGGGCATTTTAGGAGGATGTTCATGGCGAACGACAGCAAGACATGGCGGTGCGGAAAGTACGAGCTCAGCTTTGACCGTCCGCGCATCATGGGCGTCCTCAACGTGACGCCCGATTCGTTTAGCGATGGCGGGGAGCACTTCGATCCGGATGCCGCCATCGAGTACGGCCTGGCGATGCTCGACGCCGGCGCCGACATCATCGACGTGGGCGGCGAGTCCACGCGCCCCGGCTTTACCCCGGTCAACCCCGACGAGGAGGCTCGCCGCGTGCTGCCCGTGGTGCGCGCGCTGGCCAAGGAGGGCGCCATCGTCTCGATCGACACGCGTCATGTGGCGGTTGCCAAGGCGGCCGTGCGCTGCGGCGCCTCGATCGTCAACGACGTGACCGGCTTCACCGATCCCAAGATGGTCGAGTTTGTTAAGACGAGCACCTGCGGCATCATCGTGATGCATGCCGGCG
>URNJ01000094.1 GCA_900549215.1 uncultured Collinsella sp. | reverse complement strand
GACCACAGCCGATGCAGTCGCGAATGGGCTTGGCGCCCAGCTGAAACACCTCGGTATCAATGCCTTCGGCGTTGAGCTGCTCGGCGACCTCGGCGAGTGCGCGGGCGGTGTTGCCGTTTGCCTTGGGGCTGCCATTGACCAAAAGAACCTTCATCACAAACTCCCTCTGCTTTTGGTGACTTCTGCAGAGGATTATCGCACGATGGGGGAGGCGGCGCGGGCGCGGCGCTAATCCAGTTTGGTGCCTGGCGCCTGCACGGCTTTCCCGAGCAACGCTTTGAGCTCGTTCAAAATGGAAACGGGCTGACGGTCGACGCCGTCCAGATGGAGCGTGGCCACGCGAATGGGTGGCTGATATTCAAATGGGCCAAAGAGCACGGGCGAACCCAGGAACCGCTCAATTTCCTCTGCAATCGCATCGGTTTCTTCGGGATCAAAGTCGTCGAAAAGAGCCACGAACATCGGCCCCGTCGAGCGGAACATACGACCCTTACCGCGCGAGCATTCCACCAGACAGGCGGCACATTCTGCCAAAACGCGGTCTCCCGCATCAAAGCCAAAGCGGGCATTGACCTGAGCGATATCGTCGATTTTGATGGCGATCAAACCAGCCTTGCGCGCCACGCGACGCATTTCGCCAATGGCGTTGACCAGGGCGTGAATATCGCCCAAGCCGGTCACGGAATCGGTCGTATCTGCCAAGCTTCGGTTAATGATAATGCCCACATACATGCCGGGCTCGGTATCGGTGCCGTCCAAGCGGTAGCCCGTGCAGTCGCAAAGCACGTATTTTCCGGTGGCATCCATTACGCGATACTGCATGTAGTGGAAGTGCCACGTGCCGTTTATCACCATGTCGAGCTCGGCACGTACGTTGTCGCGGTCCTCGGGATGAACGCGGGCGAGCCACATGTCGAGTGAGTTAAAAGGGTGCTGGGAGGGCAGGTCAAAATCGCGCACGGCGTTAACCGACCATTGCGATTCTCCCGTATCGAGATTGAGGATAAACGGATAGCGCGTCTCGGAGCTCATGGAGATCGCTTGGAACACCCGGTCGTTGCAGGGAAGCTGGTCGACGATTGGGCGTTGCGGCGCGTCATCGTCTTTCGGTTGCTGCACACGATGCATAAGCTTATAGCGATACATTTTGCGATCGGCATCCACCGTCATCTGGCGACGCGTGTCGCCAGCAAGTGGATCGACGCGCGAGCAGCCAAAACTAAAGCTGCCGATCATGGGCGCCTTGCCACCTGAGCTCGCCTCGATCAGCCTGGTACGTACCTGCTCCAAGCGCTGCTCGAGTTCGGTCTCGTTTGCGGAGAGCGAGATAAGCACAAACTCGTCTCCACCGATACGGAACAGCATCTCATCGTGCTCCATGGTTTCGGAGAGCGTGCGGCAGATGCTCAAAATATAGCGATTGCCTTCGGCGTGGCCAAACCTATCATTGCAATGCTTGAGATGGTCGATGTCAATATAGGCGCAGGTGAAGGGGTCGCCTTTGCGCCAGAGTTGCTCGACGTGACGGTCGAATCCGTTGCGGTTGCCCAAGTTGGTGAGCGGATCGATATAGGCGTTGCGCTCAAGCAGCTGGCGCTCTTGTTGCAGGATGGCATGCGTCTTTTGCAGTTGCTCACCAACGGCGCGTAGCTCAGCAGGCAGCGCGGCAACATCGAGTTCGGCGGTCGAGACGCCGTTCGCAAGTCGCTGAAGATAGGCAATAATCGATTGCTCGCCCAGGCGATACGACTCGTTCATGATGGATAACCTCCTTGGGCGGAACAACGGTTTGTATCATATCCCCAATTCGGTTTGAATTGGGGATATAAGTTAGCTAATGGAGACAAATGTCCCCCTTCGACGGTGGCGTTTTGCGCGCGAGCGTATCAGTTGTTATTGCCGCCATCGAGCAATGCCTCAAAATCCTTCGCCGGCATGGGGCGGTAGTAGAGGAAGCCCTGAGCGTAGCGGGCGCCCATTTGTCGTAGCATGTTCGCCTGCTCATTTGTCTCGACGCCTTCGACCACGACGGGCAGATGGAGCGACTGCGCCATTTCGAGCATCGATGAAATGATTTGCGTGCTGCGGCCTTGATCGCGGTCGGTGGGCACAAAGGTGCGGTCGAGCTTGATGACGTCGACGTTGACGTTCTTGAGCATCGCGAGCGTGGACTGACCGGTGCCAAAATCGTCCATATAGGTCGAGAAGCCGCGGGTGTGCAGATCTGCGGTCAGCTTATCCACGGCCTCGGATTCTCCCGTATAAGCCGTCTCGGTGATCTCGATACGCATGAGCTCGGGCGGTAGGTTGTATTGGGCGGCGAGCGCCCCCATATGTTCGGCAACGTCGCAGGCAAGGATATCCACGCGCGACACATTAAGCGAGACCGGAACCACGCGAAGACGGCGATCGAGACGCTCGCGAAGCCATATGGCGACACCCTGCCAAATGTACTTGTCGAGCGTCACTACAAAGCCGCTTTCCTCGAGTGCGGGGATAAACGTTGCGGGCGAAATGAGAGAGCCGTCCTTGTCAATCCAGCGGGTGAGTGCTTCGGCGCCAATAATCTCGCCGGTTTCCATATCGACCTGGGGCTGAAGATAGTACGTGATACGACCATTTGACAGCGCGTACTGGAATTCGGTCAGCGTGCGGTGGAACGCGACTTCGCGCTCGTACTCCGCGGGGCGGAAAATGGCAATGCGCTCCTTAAAGTCGTTTTTTGCGCGTCGATTGGTAAACATGGCCTTTGCCTGCGCATCGATGGTGATTTCCTCATTGGAGTCGATGGGGTAAACGCCCATGGACGGCCAGAAACCTACGCCGTCATCATGCCTGGCTACTGCCTCACGAACGCGGTTGTAGATTTGATGGACGGTGATGTGCTTAAAGGGGATGAGTACACAAAAGTCATCTTGGCCCCAGTACCCTGCGACGCCCATATCGGCATTCTCGATGTCCTTGAGGACCGTGCCCACATCGGCGAGTACGCGGTCGCCCTCGGCCTGGCCGTGCCATTCATTAAACAGGCGCATGTGGCCCATGTCGACCGTGGCGATGCACCAGGTGCCGTTGCGCCTTGCCTCGAGAAATGCGTTGGCGCGCCGCATAAACTCGCTGGGTCGATAGAGGCCCGTGAGCGAGTCGATACGTTCGGCTATGGCGCTTTTGCGCTCCGCCTCGGGTATGGGGAGGCTGTCGTTGGGAACAAGCCCGCCGGCCGTGCGAAGGCGACGATCGAGTTCGCCTAAAACGGCGGTCGCTTGATGGGTTAAGTGCTCGTAAAAGGCCGGGACGACAAGGCAGACGGGAGTAATGGTGTCGCCTGCGATTCGAACAGGAGCGAAAACGGCCTCTTTAAGGTGGCGGGTCAGTTGCTCGAATGCCTCGTGGTCCAGGTCGTTGCTGAGCACGACGAACTGGACGCTTCGTGAACGGTAGACCCGGCTCCTGCCGCGGGTGATCGACAGCATGCGGCCTGCGTATTCGGCAAGCATGTTGTCGACAGCCTCGGCCCCGTAGAGCTCGTTGAGCTTCGTCGTGCCACGAACGCGCACCGCTATAAGCCCTGTCTCGCAACGATCGCGGCGGCAGGCGTCGATGGCGTTGGCCAGCATGCGCTGCGTTCCGAGGCCTGTGGCGGCGTCGACGGTTTCGGCAAGTGAGTGGTTGACGAGCTCGCCGACATAGAGCGAGGGGACATTTCCGTCGCCGTCGATACGAAACCCGCGAGCACGGCAAAGGACGTAGTCTCCGACGGCGTTGCGCACACGATACTGCATGACGCGGCGGTGCTTGGTGCCGTTGTAGACTTGGTCGATGTCGTTGATGCAGGCCTCAAGGTCGTCGGGATGGACGCGCGTTTTCCAGTAATCGCGACAGTTGTCTATGTGCTCCGAGGGAAGGCCAAGATCGCGCAAGGCACCTTGTGACCAAAGGGTGCGATGTTTGTCCAAGTTCTCGATAAAGAAATAACGGCCCTCGTTGAGCATCGAAAAGGCGTCAAAAATACGATCGCTTATTTCGAAGTCGTCGGCGTGAACTTGCGTGATATTGCGTCGATCGAGGTGCATGGCATGACGTAGCTTGTAGTCGTACATGCGATGGTCGGCATCGAGCGTCATGCGATTGGAAGCTTCGCCCAGGGCGGGGTCGGCATGTGACACTCCGTAGCTAAACGAGCGGGGCATCTCGGAATCGTTGTTTTTGAGCAGAACCGTTCGGCAGTGTTTCAGACGTTCGGCGAGGTCGTCCTCGGTTGCAATCGTAGATAGGATGGCAAACTCGTCGCCGCCTATGCGAAACGCCGCTTCGCCCACCTTCATATACAGCTTAAGATAGAGACTTACCTGCAAGATATAGCGGTTGCCCTCGTCATGCCCAAAGACGTCGTTGCAGTGCTTGAGATTGTCGATATCGATGAACGCCATGGTAACGGGGGCGTCCTGCTCCCAGAGCTCCTCGAGGGAACGGGCAAAGCCGCCACGGTTGCCAAGCCCGGTAAGCTGGTCGGTAAAGGCAGTCCTGATCAGATCCTCCTGCCGTTCGAGAAGGTCGCGGACGGTCTTTTCGAGCGTTTCGGTGTAATTGCTGACAGTTTCCATGTTCTAAGCGACTTTCTGAGGTCGGGGCGGATTGCGTCGGGCGAGCTCGTTGTGTACACGCGTCGTTGCTCAGCGCTTTGCATGTATCCAGGCCCCCGCCTTGCCGCGTTGTTGAGTTAATTTGTCGGCTAATGTTCGCTGTTGATAACAGCTGAGTAGTGTAAACAATAGTGCACAATTATATATGGGTGCACATGCTGTGGGCGGCTATTATTCGACAAGCGGTAGCGCGACGATGCGATGTTCGATAAAAATGCGACTGGGACGATATATGTTGACGGGTATACTTGTCCCGTTTTAAAACGCAGGAACGGAGATGGTCGCATGGCACAGTCAAATATGACGCGCACGGTGGGGCTGGCGCTCGAGGGAGGCGGCTACCGCGGTATGTATACGGCGGGCGTGCTCGACGTTTGGATGGAGCACGGTTTGACCTGCGACCATATGGTGGGCGTCTCGGCGGGCGCGGCGTTTGGCTACAACTTTAAATCGCGCCAGATCGGCCGCGCCATTCGCTATAACAAGGCCTATTGCGCCGACAAGCGCTATGCGAGCGTGACCAGCTGGCTGCGAACCGGCGATATGTACAATGCCGACTTTGCTTATCACGAGGTGCCTATCGAGCGCGATCCCATCGACTTGGAGGCGTATCGCACCTGTCCCATGCGATTTACGTGCGTGTGTACCGATATCGAGACGGGCAAGGCCGTCTATCACGATCTGCCGTATGACGACGAGCGCGATATCGAGTGGATTCGGGCGTCGTCGGCAATTCCCGTGGCGACGCGTCCCGTTGCTATTGACGGGCATAAGTATCTGGATGGTGGCGTGGCTGATTCTATTCCCAGCGCGTGGCTGTTTGCGCAGGGGTATGACCGCAATATCGTGGTACTCACGCAGCCGGCGGGCTTTGTGAAGCAGCCCAACAGCGTGATGCCCATGCTGCGGCGCGTGTTCCGTCACTATCCGGAGTTTGTCGCAGCGCTTGAGCACCGGCATGAGGTCTACAATGCCACGCTCGATGACCTGGCACGTCGCGAGGCTGCCGGCGAGATCTTTGTGGTGCGTCCGAGCGAATCGGTGAAGGTGCCGTCGCTGTGTCGCGAGCCCGATGAACTTGAGCGCATCTACCAGATTGGTCGCCGCGATGCGGAGGCGACCTTGCCGGCACTGGAGGCATATCTGGCAGGGTAGAGGCTGCTGCCGCCATCTCGGCGGAAAGCGCATCCCGGAATGGAGGCTCAAACTGGGATGTGCTTTCCATCGCTGAAGATATGAAGCTGCGAATCAGCTGCTCGGCCTAGACTTACGCCTGCTGCCAGGTGTCGACGAGCTCCTTGGCCGCGGCGTAGGGGTCATCGGCGCTGCAGACGGCGCTCACCACGAAAAAGCCGTCGACGCCGGTGGCCTTGAGCTGTGGCAGGTCGGCCGTCTTGACGCCGCCGCCCACCACGATGGGCACGGGGCTTGCCGCGTGGAGTGCGGCCAGGTCCTCAAAGCTCTTGGTGATGATAGAGCCGTCGGCCGCGCGTCCGCAGTCGCGCTTGGTCTCGGTCTCGTGGAGTGGGCCGATGCCCAGGTAGTCGACTAGGCTCATGTCGGCGGTCTTGACGTACTCGAGCATCTCCTCGCAACGGGCGGAAAGGCCCACGATGGCGTTGGGCCCCAGCAGCTTGCGACAGACCTCGACGGGAATGTCGCTCTGACCCACGTGCACGCCGTCGACAGCAATGCCCTGCTCGCGCGCGGCGAGTACGCAGTCCAGGCGGTCGTCAATCAGCAAAGCGACCTGACCGGTCTTGCCGGCCTGTGCGATTGCCTGCGCGGCGTCGCCGGTCAGCGCAATGATCTCGCGGGCGCTTGCCACCTTGGAGCGCACCTGGATGCAGGTAAAGCCGGCGTCGAGTGCCTGGGCCACCACATCGCCCACGGGGCGCCCGAGCGTGTTTTCGGGGCCGAGCACCAGATAGGCCGAGATATCAAGGTTGTCGCGGATACTCATCGTGTTTCCTCCTGCTTTTTGATCTGAGCTTCCATGCGCTCGAGCTTGCCGGTCATGGTGTCGGTAAATCCGGGTCGAATATCGGCTTTGAGCACGACTTCGGTGCGGATGCCCTTGCTCGCCAACACAAAGGTTGCGTCGCGCACGACCTGCATGACCTCGTCCCAGTCGCCCTCGATCTCGGTGAACATCGAGGTGGTGCGGTTGGGAAGGCCGCTCTCGCGAATGACGCGCACGACCTCGGCGACCTCGGCGGACAGCTCATCGCCGGTGCCGCACGGGGCGATGGCCACGGCGACGAGCGTATTCATGCCGGCATCGGTTGCGGGCTCGGACATGGCCTATGCCTCCTCGAGGTCGAGCTGGTTGTTGGCGATGTCCTGGGCGGTTGCGCGGTAGAGCTCGTCGATAAAGGCGACCTTAAAGCTTGCCGGGGCGTCGGCGACAGCGGC
>URNJ01000093.1 GCA_900549215.1 uncultured Collinsella sp. | reverse complement strand
GGCGACGTCATCGGCACGAGCACCCAGCAGCGTACGACCCACCTCGGCGCCCCAAGCGTGCGCAAGGCCCTCGGCACTGATTGCGCCATTCAGCTCAATCTGACGCTCAACGGCAGCGCGGGCGCCCTCAATGTCACCGTCCTCGATAAAGTCGATGATGGAATCAATCGACATGGGCGTGTCGGCGTTATCTGCCGCCCGCTCGGCCACCACGCGCTCGGCGCAGGCGGCACACTCCCCCGCCGACTTGCCGCATACCGGAATACCGTCGAGCGTATGGCACGTAACATTAGTGTGGTGGTCGGTAATCTCGACGACCGCGGTATGGCCCTCGGCCGTGGCAGTCACCTTGATGTAGAGGTTGGGCACACCCTCGACAAGCGACACATCGCAGTAGCCGGCATCGGCGAGGAGCTCGGCCACGCGAGCGCGGTCTTCATCGTTAACGCTCTCGAGCACCTCGAGTGCGCTCTTAGCGTCGCCGCCCACGGCACCCAGCACGGCCGCGGCCTCAATACCGTGCATACCGCCCGAGTTGGGCACGGTCACGCTCTTAACGTTCTTGATTATGTTACCCGAGCAGGCAACATCCATATGATCGGGTTCGCAACCGAGCGTCTGGCTCGCCAGCGCCGCTGCATAGGCAACGGCAATGGGCTCGGTGCAGCCGAGTGCACAGACAAGCTCGCGGTTCAAAACATCGCAAAACGCGGCATCACGAAGGGAATCGGCAGGCATAGGTATCTCCTACTTGGATAACGGGCTGGGCTCTCAAAATAGTTAGCTCTTTTATTTGATAACAATGCATCAAAAACCGCAACCCGGGTTCCGGTAGACGGCGTTCAGGCGCAAACTGACGGCATTAATTCATGAGAAGCCGGTCTTGTTGCATGCTAAAGCGTTTGACCAAAAAACGCCCGAGCGTTTACGCAAAAGTCGCGCTATCATGCAGTCGAACGCGGTAAACACCTTTAGCATTTGCGCCGCACAGACCAGAGAGGAACCATCCATGAAGATCGGTATCGGTAACGACCACGCCGCCGTCGAGCTCAAGAACATCATCTCCGAGCACCTGAAGGAGCGCGGCTGCGAGGTCGTGAACTTTGGCACCGACACCTCCGAGAGCTTTGACTACCCCATCGCCGGCTACAAGGTGGGTAAGGCCGTTGCCAACGGCGACGTCGACCTGGGCATCCTCATCTGTGGCACCGGCGTCGGGATTAGCCTGGCTGCCAACAAGGTCGAGGGCGTACGCGCCGTCGTGTGCTCCGAGCCCTTCAGCGCCAAGCTCTCCCGCATGCACAACAATACCAACGTGCTCGCTTTTGGCGCCCGCGTCGTGGGCTCCGAGCTCGCCAAGATGATCGTCGACGAGTGGCTCGATGCCGAGTTCGAGGGCGGTCGTCACGAGCGCCGCGTCAACCTTCTCAACGAGATCGACCACACGCGCGGCCTTAAGGTCGTCGACGAGGCCTAAACTACTCAGCGCCACAAGCTAACAGCAGGGGCCCGCTCGGAACTCATGTTCGAGCGGGCCCCTTCATAGATTTTGGAACAAAAAGGGCGCCGCGGATGGAGTTCCGCGGCGCCAAAGCCACACGCTAACAGCTTTAAGGAGTCAAAGCTGGTTTAGCCAAAGAAGCGCTTGATCTCGATCTCGGCGTTCTCCAGGCAGTCGGAGCCGTGGATCACGTTGGCGTTGACATCGACAGCGAAGTCGCCGCGAATGGTGCCGGGGGCAGCATCAAGCGGGTTGGTAGCGCCCATAAGGGTGCGCATCTTGGAGACAGCGGAAGGACCGGAAACGACCATCTTGACGACCGGACCGCTCGTCATAAAGTCACAGAGACCGCCAAAGAAGGGCTTGTCGGCCAGATGGGCGTAGTGCTCCTCGACGGTAGCGCGCTCGAGCGTGGTCATCTCCATGCGCTCGATGACAAGGCCGCTGCGCTCAATGCGAGCAACGATCTCGCCGATCTTGCGGTCGCGCACCGCGTCGGGCTTAATCATGATGAAGGTCTTCTCGATAGCCATAAAGTAGCCTTTCAAGTAGGTTCGCGCGTGCCCAAGTCCCATTCCGGCACCCGCCTGGACTGCATCGTAACAGAGTTTTAGCTGCAGTTAAACAAAAAGCTGTTTATTGAAACGCTACAATTTATTAAAACGTTCCATATGTGTCACTTCTGTTTCGAAGCCCGACTAGAGTACCATCTGACCGCCCATCAACCGCATCGAACAGAGCAGGCGGTCGGTTGCCGCCCGCGAACGTAACCCCTTCACAACCTGCCCAAAGGTCCTACAGAAGTTCTCGACAAGCCCCTCCCCCATAGCAACAAAATACGGGCGTCCGCATCAGCAGACACCCGTAAAAGCAAAAACGATTTATCGATAAATGGCCAAAGCCGTTTCAGTCAAATCCCTACTTTGCCCCGTGGCCCATCTCGACGACCTTGGTCAGCGATCCAAACACGCCTTCGTCGGCAACGAGTTGTGCCTCAGCACGCTGCAACTGCACCGCAACGGCGGCAGGAGCGGTGCCACCCTCGGTCGTACGCGCAGCGACAATCGACGGGATGTCGAGCGCCTCGGTAATATCGCGCTCAAAGAGCGGGCTTGCCTCCTGGAACACCTCAAACGGCAGGTCCTCAAGATTGCAGCCGCGCTTCTCGCACATCAGGACCAAATGGCCTACCACGGCATGCGCCTCGCGGAACGGCAGACCACGCTTAGCCAGGTAATCGGCAACATCGGTGGCAGCAAGGTGCCCCACGCCGCACTCGCGCGCCATGGCATCCTCGTTGACAGTCCAAGTCGAAATCATACCGGCCATAACCGACAGGCATTGCATGAGTGTGTGAGCGGTATCGAGCGCGCCCTCCTTGTCCTCCTGCAAGTCCTTGTTATAAGCAAGCGGCAGGCCCTTCATGGTCACGAGCAGCTGCACCAGGTTGCCATAGACTCGGCCGCTCTTGCCGCGGATAAGCTCGGCAAAGTCGGGATTCTTCTTCTGCGGCATGATAGACGAGCCGGTGGAGTAGGAGTCGGAAAGCGTGATAAAGCCAAATTCGGAGCTCGACCACAGCACGATCTCCTCGGAAAGACGCGACAGGTGCATGGCCATGACGGAGCCGGCGTAATGCAGATCGAGCAGGAAGTCACGGTCGGAAACCGCATCGAGCGAGTTGGGAATCACACCCGCAAAGCCAAGTTCGGCAGCCGTCATCTGGCGATCGAGCGGATAGCTCGTACCGGCAAGCGCGGCAGCGCCCAGTGGGCAGTTGTCGGCAGCATCAAAGGCGGCCTTCAGGCGTGTAAAGTCGCGCGCGAACATCCAGGAATACGCCAGCAGATGATGCGACAGCAACACAGGCTGAGCATGCTGCATGTGCGTGTAGCCCGGCAGAATCACCTTGTCGTACTTCTTGGCCGCATCCACCAGCACATGGCGCAGCTCAAGATTGGCCTCCATGAGCTCCTTGGCCAGTGCCTTGACGCCCAGGCGCGTATCGGTCGCCACCTGGTCGTTGCGCGAACGCCCGGTATGTAGGCGCTTGCCCGCCTCGCCGATGCGGCGCGTCAACTCGCTCTCGATGGACATATGAATGTCCTCATCGTTGATATCGAAGGTGAAGTTGCCGGCATCGATATCCCGCTCGATTCCGGTCAGGCCCTCGGCAATCGCCTGCTCATCCTCGGCACTGATAATGCCCTGGGCGGCCAGCATCTTGGCATGTGCCTTAGAGCCGGCGATATCCTGCTTATAGAGATGCTTGTCGACCGGCAGCGCCGCGCCAAACTCCTGCGTGACCTCGGCCACGCCCGCCTCAAAACGACCACCCCAAAGAGCCATGGAACCGTCTCCTTTCTCCAAATACCAAAACAAGCGCTCAAAATAATGCGCCATGTCGCTAAAGCGATTTATCAACCGCTAGTTTTGCACATTCCCCACCGCGTTCGGGGCCATGTTGCTAATTTGCAAAGAAGTGACGCACCAGGCACTTGGCGCCCAACGTCTCCCTCCGGATGTTGCCCTGCGAACCATCGATCCAAGCCTTCAGGCTCATAGGGACATCCTCGACCTTTACAGCATCGAACTCGGGCGCGAGGGCAAGTAAAGCGTGCGCGATAGCATTGAACATAATGGATACTCCTTATATATAGGGGCAGAGCCGCCAAATTGATAGAAGGAGCCCTGCCGGACAACCCCGGCGGGGCTCGGACTCAGCCGCAGATGCGGCATCATATATGCGGGCGGAACGTAGGGGCCACCGATGTTAAGAAGTGTCAGCAAGCATAACGAAAGGTAGGGACCCCGTGCGCCCGTTTTGTATCACGCGGATGGGCCGCGCGGATACCAAGGGAAGGAAGACTTAAGCCTGGGCGGCAGCGGAGCTGGGACCCTGGACCTTAGCCCACGTCTTGAGCGACAGCGTATCGATCTCGATAAAGCCGGCGCTGGCCTTCTCGTCAAACGTGGTGTCGCGGTCGTAGGTAGCCAGACCGTAGTCGTAGAGGCTGAAGGGGCTCTTGCGGCCGACGACATGGCAGTTGCCCTTAAAGAACTTCAGACGGACGGTGCCGGTCACGAACTTCTGGGTATCGGCCATAAAGGCGTCGAGCGCGTTCTTGAGCGGGCTGTACCACTGGCCGTTGTACACGGCGGTGGCCCAATCCTGCTCAAGCTTGATCTTGGTCTTGAGCAGGTCGCCCTCGACGCAAATGTCCTCGAGTGCCTTGTGGGCGGTGATGAGCGTCAGGGCTCCGGGAACCTCGTAGCACTCGCGGCTCTTGAGGCCCACCAGACGATCCTCGACCAGATCGAGACGGCCAAAGCCGTTGTCGCCGGAGATCTTGTTGAGGGCGATGACGATCTCGGAGAGCTTCATCTTCTTGCCGTCGACGGCGACGGGCTTGCCGGCCTCAAACTCGATCTCGGTGTAGGTCGGGGTGTCGGGCGTATCCTCGGGGTTTTTGGTCATAACCCAAGCGTCATCGAGCGGCTCGTTCCAGGGATCCTCCAGGTGACCGCACTCGATGGCACGACCCCACAGGTTGTCGTCGATGGAGTAGGGGTTGTCGTTGGCACCCTCGGGAACCGGCACGTTGTGGGCGTGGGCATAGGCGACCTCGTCGGGACGGCACTTCAGGTCCCACTCGCGAACCGGGGCGATAACCTTGAGCTCGGGGTCGAGGGCCTTGACGGCGGCCTCAAAACGGACCTGGTCGTTACCCTTGCCGGTGCAGCCGTGGGCAACGTAGGTCGCGCCAAACTCGTGGGCGACCTCGACGAGCTTCTTGGCAAGCAGCGGGCGAGACAGGGCGGAGAGCAGCGGGTATTTATTCTCATACATGGAGTTTGCGGCGATGGCCTTGGTCAGGAACTCATCGGAGAACTCATCGCGCAGGTCGAGCACCTGACAGTCCAGAACGCCCAGGTCGAGGGCCTTCTGCTTCTTGGCGTCCAGGCCGGTCTCCTCCTGGCCCACGTTGCCGCAGACGCAAACGACATCGAGATTCTTCTCGTCCTGGAGCCACTTGACACATACGGATGTATCAAGACCACCGGAATATGCGAGAACGACTTTTTCCTTGCTCATGGCTGTTTCCTTTCGCCCTTGGTAGCTAGTTAGAACATCGGTCAGTTGCAAGTCACCTTGAGGTCAAAAACCGTGCAATATCAGGTTATTCAGCAGAATGCATCACAGGCATGCCCTAGAAACATGCGGCTATGTCGTGCTTAAACCCAACGACCTCAAAATGACTCTGTTGAGGCATTGCGCCCCATGCGGACAGAGACGATTGTTATCGTCGTCGGGAAATTGCGCGCTGGCGTCGGATGGCATTGTCTACAGTGGTGATGATCTTTACGAACTGCATCTGCCGCTCCTTTCACGTATCGCCGGGCGCAACTCAAATATCGCAAACGGTACCTTTTCCTCGGTAAGCGGCTCTTTTGCCGTCTCCGTTTTCGATGTTCGCTATATTACGATAAAGTGCACGCTGCGCAAGCGACAAATTCAAATATCTGAAAAGTTTTTTCATTAGTTTGTGAATTGCAGTGCAAATACGCACCATTCCTGCGAAAATACGCTCGACTACTAGTTGATGGTTATAACGTCTGAAACAATCTCGAAACGAAAGGCGCATTTTTATGCAAACTTACGAATCGGACGCCAACATCGGCAACATTAAGATTCTCGCCGTCGATATGGACAAGACGCTGCTGACCGACGAGCGGGTGCTGCCCCAGGGTCTTGATGAGCGCCTGGACAAGCTCGCCGACGCCGGCATCGTATTCTGCCCCGCCAGCGGACGTCCCGCCCCCAAGCTCGAGGAGATGTTCGAGGGTATCAAGAACCGCCTCGCCTTTTGTCCCGACAACGGAGCGTGCGTGATCTATCGCGGCAGCTATATCTATAAGAGCAATATTGACGTGGAGCTGTATCAGCAGGTCTTGAGCCGTGCCTCGGAGGATCCTCGCGCTGTCCCCGTCCTGTGCTGCTTCGACGAGTTCTACGTGCTTGCCCGCGACCATCAATACCACGACGAGATCAGCGTCTACTACAACACAATCAACTACGTCGACAGCTTTGAGGGCATTGATTTCGAGTCCAACAAGATATCGGTCTTCTTCCCCGGCTACGACGCCGAGCCCGCTTTCCGCGAGACCTATAGCCCCGAGTTCTCAGACAAGCTCTACGTCACCAACGCTGGGCGCGAGTGGATCGACTTTATGAACCTGGGCGTTGACAAGGGCGCCGGCGTCGCTCACCTGTGCGAGCACCTGGGCATCGATATTGCCGATGCCGCCGCCGTGGGTGATACCTACAACGACATCCCCATGCTGGAGCGCGTCGGTCACAGCTTTATCGTGGACAATGCCGAGGAGCACATGAACGCGCACGCCAAGTGGCGCATTCCGAGCAACAACGACGGGGGCGTACTGACGCTCATCGACGCCATCTTGGCGGCTCGGTAATCTATCTCGTCGCCATGCCCGGTGCCGGCCGTTTGATTTTTGCTCGGTCAGGTCCTGGGCTCGCTCGAAGGCCACATTAAGTGGCCTTCGGCTCGTGCGGAATCTACAAAAATCAAACGGCC